>JAKJFO010000060.1 GCA_022704885.1 Candidatus Rifleibacteriota bacterium
CTTCAGATCAGGAAAAAATGGCAAAACGATCTGGTCCGCTGTTTCAGCCTCAAGATTGCCAACTTCTGCAATTATTTGCGCGTTCTTTGCTCTATTTTGCTTTTTCGGCGCGATTTTTCGATGAAAGTATAAGGCCAGAGCATATTCAACCCTTTCAACGATCAATACACGAAACTCGGGCCTGAGCCAGTAATCTACGACTTCGGGCTTTAAGCTGAACGATAGATTACTTCGATCAAAAATAAAATAATCTTCCGGCAGATTTGAAAGATATTTCAGTGGCATGTCTCGAAGCAATCTCGCAAAACGGCTAAGAGGAATGCTCGACGCGTTTTCTTCATTTTCAAGCAAAGAACAGTCATGCATTTGCGCAGGATGAGTCAGATAATAATCTCGAAATTTCTCTGCAATCCAGTTTACCGACCAACTTGTCCGCTTTTGCGAGTCCGCCAGCAATACCTTCAATACAACCATTTTGTAGGACTTGCTTGGGCTCAATTCTTTCTCGAGATGCTGCAGGAACTTTTCGCCAGGGCTGCTCAACAAAGTCTTTTCATAATCATTCAGATCTTCAGCTCTTTCCTTAACTCGCAGCCAGTTATTGAAAACCTTTATAAAATCTTTAGGATGAGCCGCTTCTGGATTTGCAAGAAAATCAAGCAAAGTCGGAGAACTGCCAAGTTTTTCTTTCATGCGATTATATGCATCGAGAAGAAACTCATCTCGGCGGCGCGGCGAAAATGTCCTCTTTATATCGTCTATCCAGATGCGTTGCACGCGTAAATCAGCGTCAACCGTACAACCGGCAGGCAGCCTGAACTGTGGCGGAATGCGCAGGGGCCTGTCGGTTGAAACAGAATACTCTCCAGCCATTATCATTGGAATGACATAAGAATTTCTGTAGTTACCAACAAAATCAAGAACAACCAGAAACTCTTTGTCTCCTGTGAGGCGAAGTCCGCGACCTAGCTGCTGCAATATGACAGTTGGTGATTCCGTAGGTCTCAAAAGTAAAACATGACTCACAGCAGGGATATCTACACCTTCTCCGAGAATATCAACTGAACAGATAACTTTAAGAGAATCGTTCTCTGACTGAAGGCGGGCAATAACTGCTGCTCGCTCTGTTTCTGAAGCATCGCCAGTCAAACAGGCTGCATCGATACCACTGCGCTTGAAAGCCTTGGTCATATATTGAGCATGGCCAATGTTTGAGCAAAAGGCCAGCGCCTTGGTTTTGCCAGAAGACGGCAGATACGCCAGCAGATTGCCAATGATGATATCGGTTCGAGTATCGTTACTCAGAGCCTTTTCAAGTTCACGTTCATCATAGCCAACGCCTGTCCAGCGGATCTTACCGTAGTCGGTCGGATCATATATAGCAAAATACTGAAAAGGAGCCAGCCATCTCTGGTCTATCGCAGAAAAAAGTCGAGCTTCATAAGAAATGTCATAATCACAAAGCCGCAAAACATCACGACCATCCATTCTTTCCGGAGTTGCTGTCAGGCCCAGAAAAAACTTGCATTCAAAATGCTCGAGAATCCTTTTGTAGGTGGAGGCTTCACTGTGATGAAATTCATCGAACACAATGTATTCAAAGCGGTCTTTTTCGAACATTCCAAGTGCAGCTGGGCGTGAAAGAGTCTGAACCATTGCAAAAACGCTCTGTTCTGATCCGGCAATACGCTTCTTTTCGCTGGTTGAAACATTGCCTGTAAAAAGTTCCCCGAATTCCGGCTGTTCAAGCACTTCTCGAAATGTCTCGCGAGCCTTTGTCAGAATATTTTCACGATGTACAAGAAATAGAACGTTCTTCAGCCCACTTTGTGCAAAATCAAAAGCGGCCAGGTGAGTTTTACCCAGACCTGTTGCTGCTATTACAGCAGTCTTTCTAACTCCATTACTCCGTCTTTCAGCCAGTTGCTCCAATGCTTCCAGCTGGCTCTGCCGCGGTTTCGGGCAGCGTAGTGCTGGCCGCTCAACAGCTAATTCTTTAAGCAGCCTGGAGCGTATCTGTCGCGACTTTTCGTAACGATCTCGGTAATATTCCAGAAATTCCCCGGAAATATCAATAGAATCGCCGTGCCAGTATTTAAGATAGTTTTCGCGGGCAATTTGATAAACCGTACGTTCGTCTTCGCGATTGAATGGCAGATTAACTTCAGAATTGGAGAAGAAGTTCCACTCTTCGTTATCACGCAGGCCACCTCCAGTCATGTTTGAGGAACCTATTATCAAAGAGTTGCGGTCATCGGCCTTTTTGAACAAAAAGCACTTCAGATGAAAAGACGGTGGAACCTGACTGAAACGGTCTACCCGATCGTCTGCAACCGGATAGAACACTTTCAATTGCAGCCCTGAATGCAAATTCTGAATATGAAGCAGATCTTCAGGATTATTGAAATCGTTCATGGTAGAGGTAAGCAACTGCAATGAACCGCCGCGCGCAAGAAACTCTTCAAGCGGGCGCTTCAGCAGATTGATCATGCCGCGGGTTAAAAACGCAGAAGCGATCTGGCATTCAGTGCTCTCTGAAAGTTCCTGTTTAATAACATCCAGCAATGAGGGCGAGCTTGACGTGGAAACAACAAACGGATTCAACAGGAATCCGGTTTCCGATTCATGCCCCGCAATTTGTTCGTCTTCTGAATAAACCGCATGCAGATATATCTGGTCGGCAAATGCCCCACGACTATTGGCACGCTTTCGCCTGGTTTCCTCGATCTGCGTTAACGACACGTTATAGTGTGTCGCCAAAGCCTGTATAACCTCGAATACATCAGCCGCTTCTTTGGTAAATTCAGAACTGTCTCTGGCTTTGAACAGCTCATAAGCCTCTTCAAGAAGCTTCAAACGTAGAAAATACTCAAGTTCTCCAGATTCAAGCCGACTGGTTACAGCCTGTTTGCCCTCTTTCGCTATGATCGAGGGTATTTTGTCACGAACCAGCTTGCGATAAAAGATGGGCGCCATGGCAGAAGTTTAAACCAGATTTCTCCCTCATTCAACATAAGGTTTTGTCAGTTTGCAATAGTGTTCCGAGTAATTTCGCATCGTGGCATAGTTGCGGTTAACAGCCTTTGCAACTGGCCTCTCATGGTCTGAGCTTCAGCAGGAGCTTTTCTGGGGGGTTGCAATTTTTCGGGAGTTTCGCGAAAATACTGCTGAAGTTTGCAAAAGGCGGGGCAACAAAATGCTGCTTAGTATCAATGATTTTTACTTCATATTTGAGCTGATCGAGGCGGAAGAAGCGATGCTGAACTTTTTGCGCAACGCCAGGGCCAAAAAGGTTGCGCAAATCGATATCGGCAGAAGCGCGGTTCTCAAATTTCTCGACGATCTTGGCAAGATCGATCAGTCGAAGCTCAACAACAAGATGCGCAAAAGACTTGCCATTCTGCTCGAAGAGCTCGAAGAGGCCAGAGACACGATGCCTGATGAGAAGCACCCGACTATGCAAGCATTAGAAGAAGAGCTGAAGAACAGGCAATTTTCTTCTAAGGCCGAACTTCGTGAATTCATGAATGCCCGCAACGCCGGATTCAACGAACGGCCTCAACCCGACCTTGGCAACCTCACCCCGAGCCAGCTGCATCGACTGTTTTCCCTGGGATGGTGGGATGCCGGCGGACCGGTCAAACTCTCGACCGACATCACAGAAGCTGAAGCGGAAACCGTACCAATAGTCAACAACGTGCGCCTTATGCTGAGATCGATTCTTGCCAGATCTGGCCCGAAAGGCCTTAAGGCGACGACAACCGGCAATCTGCCGCGCTCTGTCGTCAATGACGTCGCAAAGGGACTTATGGATCCACTGGGCCGCGATATATCAGAGCTTAAAAGAGGAAAAAAAGCTATCAACGAAGACGACCTGCACTGTCTGTGCGTACAAAGACACATCGCCTGGGTCGCAGGCCTTATCGATCTTATCGATGATTACTGGCAAGTTACGCCGCCAGGCCAGAGTCTTTTGAGACCTGGCGCGGCCGCAGAACTACTCGCAACTCTCTTCGCCACAACGTACAAGAGCTTCGATCTCGCCTTTCTCGATGGATATCCCATTGACAACAGCCTGCAGCACACCCTTCCCTACTCTCTCTGGCGGGTCGCAAATCTCGTGTCGGGCGCTGAGTATACAACTTCCGAACTCGCCGCAATAGTTTTGCATCCTGAAACACTTCGCAACGGAGCACAACCCGCATTTGAAAATTCGCCAGGCACTCTAGCTGAGCGAATTGCCGACTCGCGGCTGTTCAGAACGCTTGTCTGGTTCGGCTGCCTGGAATATGTCAACGAAGTGCGCTTTTTCGATGAAAAATACCGGGTTACCGGGCTGGCCGCAAAAATCTTCCGCACACCAGATTTTCCAAAGCCCTGACCGGTCATTTCATCACAATCAAGAATTACTGAAGAATGACGATTCTGCGGCTCATGCAGCGGCGCCGATGAATCACCTTGACCCGTCTGGTGGCGATGCTGTATTTTGGGCCGGTAGCAGATTATCGATAAAATGCACGGCGCGGAGGTTATAAATGTCTCAGGTAAAGCCCAGGCTTTTGCTGTCGTCTGTTTTTAAGCCATTTGCCGTGGATGACGAATTTGGCGTCAAAGAAAACCTCTGCGAATTGATGCACAACCAGGTAACGCGGCTGCAGGGAGTTTTTTCTCTCAGAGCGCAGACAAGAAGTTTTGGCTTGAGCTTTATGGCTGAAAATATAAAGGTTCCTGCCACCGTCCTCGATTTTCCAACTCAGGAAGAGTTCGTTGCCGAGCTGAAAAGCGGCAAATACACGCACGTCGGCATCTCGTTCATTGTTCCTAATATCGACAAGGCGAAAAGAATGTGCGAACTGGTGCGCAAGTATTCTCCAGGAACCATTATCATCGCAGGTGGCCACGGCGCAAAAATCAAAGATATAAAAAAAATCCTCGACTGTGATGAGGTCTGCGTTGGCGAAGGAACTGCCTGGCTGCGCAATTACTTCGGGGAAAAGGTCGATGCGACATTCAGACATCCGGCCATGGCCGCTGATTATGCCAGATACATTCTCGGCATACCGGCGCCGCATCGAAAGGCAATCCTGATTCCCGGGGTTGGCTGCAACAATCGCTGTAACTTTTGTGCTACAAGCCACTTTTTCGAGGCATACAGGCCATTTTTCAGCACTGCCCGCGAGCTGTTCGATACCATGGTCGAGATTGCCGACGCGATGAAAACAGACGAGTTCTTCGTATTGGACGAAAATTTTCTCGATAATAAAGAGAGAGTCAATGAGCTGATGCAGATAATGGAAGCCTCAGGGCGCTGGTTTCGCCTCGATATCTTCTCTTCGCTGCGGGCCATCGCGCAATACGCCCCTGAAACCCTGATGCGTCTCGGCATACAATTCGTCTGGATCGGCGTTGAAAGCCAGAAAAGTCTCTTTGAAAAAAACCAGGGACTCGATGCAAAATCTATTATCGCCGGCTTACGCAAACACGGCATGTCGGTGCTGGGCTCGGCAATATTGTTTCTCGACCATCATGACAAAGAATCGATCTGGAACGATATCGATTACGTCATTTCGCTGAATCCCGATTTCATCCAGTTCATGGAGCTGGCGCCATTCCCGGGAACAACCCTTTTCAATGACCTTGACCAGCAGGGGCGAATCATTCACGAAGTCCCGATGCAGGAGTGGCACGGGCAGGACCTTATCTGGTTCCGGCATGGCAACTTCAAAAGAGAAGAGACCAAAGCCATTCTCGACGAGGCCTTTCGCCGCGATTATCTGACCCTTGGGCCAAGCCTGCTGAGAATAGCTGAAACCAAGGTCTATGCCTTATCACAGCAACCGGCGAATCTCGACGCAGTCATGAAAAAGCGTTACGATGACCTGCGCAGAACGACGCTGGAAATGCGTCCGCTTCTCGGAAGCATGGCTGCGATGGCTGCAACCCCGCAGATAAAGGAAAGGGCTTTGCGTCTTCAGGACAAGTTTTGCGAGCTTTTTGGGCCGGCCAGATTTTCAGACCGGGCAGCACAGGCCGTAGTACACCTTTTGTCCAGACTGGAATCCCGGCGCGGAAAAAGAGCCACCCGCCCCTGGCAGCCTGAAACATACCGAAGAGAGCACTGTTGATACCTGAGATGAAACCCTACAAGATTCGACAGCGGTCATGGCCACAACTCTGCAGACCTTACAGTATGCCTGTCTTTATCGGCAAAGCAAACTTTTTCAGGTTATGATATAAAAGAATCGTCACAGGAGGTAATTATGACTACTAGATCAACCATACGAATCGTTGTTTGTCTCGCGTTGTTCGTCTGTGCGCTGACTGCTGCTGAAGCTTTCAACTGGCGCAATGTCTGCAAAAAATGCGATTATATCAACCAGCCGTCGGCGACCCATTGTGAATCATGCCAGACGCCGATGAATCATTGTTTGAAATGCGGCACCGATAACAGAATCGATGCCGACTACTGTGTTAAGTGCGCTGCACCGCTGGCTGAAATGCGCATTCTTGGGTCGATCGAACCCGAAGTGCGTGAACAGCTCAAGCTTGGCGAGTCGCCCAGAGCCAGAGCGGACCTCGATATCAGAACACTTAAACATCTGATTAGCAACGACCCGGAAAACACCGAAAAATACCAGTTCGAACTCGGCCTGAAATACCGGGAAATCAACTTCTATTCCAGAGAATCCGAAACCTGGCGCGCATTTGTCACAGCATTCCCGGACTCGCAGCATATTCCGCTGGTAAAGCAGTATGCGTCCGAGTCTCTGCGCAAGTGGAGCTACCTGCTGTATGAGCAGGGCCGCTATTCGAAGGCCGTTGAACTGCTCAACGAAGCCCTGCAGATGAACCCCGAAAACAAAAATGCCCGCAATTGGCTAGGACACGCCAGCAGAGCCGCACGCAAGGGCGACAGGGTTGCCGAACCGGTTGAAGAGGCAAATCAGTAAAAAGTAATAGAGTCTGCATCCCGAATGTGCTGTCGGAGCCTATCCGGCAGCACATTTTTCATAAAACCGGCAAACACAGCCCGTCTAATCGCATTCTTGACTAAATCGGCGACGACAGGTAACCTGCAGACACACAGACAAATGCCGATGCGGGGAATCCAGGCACTTATATGAGCAACGACAGGCAGACAGACAAACAGGCAGCTAAATTCGGGACTTTTGGCGGGGTTTTTACCCCCAGCGTTCTCACCATTCTTGGCGTTATCATGTTCCTGCGCTTTCCGACGGTGGTCGGTTACGCGGGGTTGTGGTCGGCGCTGCTGATACTGCTGGCGGGAAAGTCGATCTCGGTTATCACTGCCCTGTCACTCGCGTCGATTTCGACGAATATGCGCGTCAAGGGCGGCGGTGCCTACTTTCTTATCAGCCGCAGTCTTGGCATCGAGTTTGGCGGCGTCATCGCCATTTTCTTTTATATTGCCCAGGCAATCGCAGTGACACTTTATGTCATCGGTTTCACCGAAGCGGTGTTTTCAGCTGTTCCTGACCTTTCAGTCTCGTTCCAGACCGTTGCCACAGTGACCAATATTCTGGTGTTCATCTCGGTATTCATCGGCGCCGGCTGGACTATCAAACTGCAATACGGAATTCTCGCGGTAATGTCGATTTCCTGCTTATCGTTTTTTGCAGGCGCATCGCAGAGTTTTTCAGTCGATACGCTCAACGCCAACCTGGCAGCAAACTGGACATCAGAACACAGTTTTTTCAGTGTCTTTGCCCTGTTTTTTCCGGCAGTTACCGGAATTATGGCCGGAGTCAACATGTCTGGCGACCTGAAAAACCCCAGCAAGGCGATTCCCAAAGGAACCTTCTGGGCAGTCGGATCGACCGCGGCATTGTATGCTGCCATAGCCATTTTTCTGGCCGCATCATGCGAAAGATCGGTACTGCTTGGCGATACATTCGTCATCAAAGATCTGGCATGGTCCGGCGCACTGATTTACGCCGGAGTTTTCTGTGCAACGATTTCTTCGGCTCTCGGCAGCATGATGGGGGCACCCAGAATTCTTCAGGCTTTCGCCCGCGATAACATTTTCCAAAAGCTCAAATGGTTCGGGGCCGGCAGCGGCAAAGCCAGCGAGCCACGCCGCGCCATAGTTCTCACTTTTATTATCGCGCAGGCCGGCATCATGGCCGGCGACCTCGACAGCGTCGCGCCGATCATCACCATGTTTTTTCTGCTCACTTACGGAACCCTCAATCTCGCCTGCTTTTATGAGATGATTTCGCAAAATCCCAGTTTCAGACCAACTTTTCGAATGCATCACTGGCTGGTGGCGCTGCTGGGTGCCCTCGGCTGCCTGGCGGTAATGATTCTGATCAACCCGCTGTGGGCAACCATCGCCATGGTTCTGGCGGCCGGCGTGTATTATTACATCGAGCGTTCGGAAATAATTGTGCAATGGGGCGATCTGAACAGCGGTCATGCTTACGAACAGGCGCGCAAAGCCCTGCTACGCCTCGAAAACGAAAAGTTTCACCCCAAGAACTGGCGCCCGTCGATTCTCGCGCTGAGCGGCGGAACCTGGAACCGTCTGCATCTGTTGCAGTATGCCTGTGCGCTTTCGGCTGGCAAGGGCGTGGTGTCGCTGGCGCAGGTCATTATCGGCGACCTCGAAGAACACGCAGTCAGGCAACAGGAAGCAGAAAAGACCATGCGAAAGTTCATCAAAAAGGAAGAGCTGCCGGCGTTTCCTGTGGTAATTGTCGATCATGATTTCTCGAATGCGCTCAAAGCGCTTCTGCAATGCCACGGAATCGGCGGCCTGAAACCCAACACGCTGCTGCTTGGCTGGACGAACGAAGGAGCGGCTTCGCCGACCTTTTCTTACATTCTCAACATGGGCAAACGCATGAAAAGAAGCGTGCTGGTCGTAAAATGCACGCAGGAACAGGGAGAATGGGATACCCCGAGCGGCTCGATCAACATTCTCTGGCAGGACAACACCAACAGTGTCATGCTGCTTCTGCTCGGCTTTCTGCTCAGGGAAAACCGTGAATGGCGTGACTGCCAGCTGCGCATTCTGCGACCCACCGCGCCGAAAGCAGATCTAGAAAAGGTCACCGCAGATATGAAGACAGTGCTCAAAAATGCTCGAATAGAGGCTGAGCTGATAATATTCCCGACTGATAAGCCAGTCGAAGATGTCAAAGAACGCCTGGGCAACTCGGCGGTCGTGCTGGCCGGATTCGACGCTCCGTCCGAAGCCGAAACACTCGACACCCTGGCGAACATGCGCGAAATCATGACGCTGCCCGGTGATGTCGTTCTCTGCTCGTCAGTCGGCGATATCTCACTGACAGCCTGATTCTACAGGTCACTCAGGGAAACATCGAGCAGCGGACTATCTTTATAGCTGGGGTGGTCGAAGTGCCACCATTCGCTGGCAAGCAGCTTGAAACCTGCGGTCTGCATCGCCTGCTGCAGGATCTTGAGATTCGCTTCTACCGCCGGTGACAGCCCATTCTGAAAGGCACCGGCCTTTGCGCCGAACTCGTCATAGAGGCTCGGCATCTCGACTTCGGCACCGTCGAGCGTTATCAGCGTCAGATCGACCGAGGCGCCGCGATTGTGCCGCGAGCCAGTCGACGGGTGCGCCACAAAATTGCGGTCGGGATTCTTGTGCCAGAGCTTGCGCTGCACCGACAGCGGCCGGTAGGCATCTAGAATCTTGAGGCGAAAGCCCTGAGCGCGCAGCAACTCTGCCGCACTCGCCAGCGCCTGCGCGGCCGGTTCCACCAGAAAGGCGCGATTGGCCGGGTAAAGCGTTTCACCGGTAAAATTATGCGGCGTGGCATATGGCATATCGACCACCAGGTCAGAAATCAGCGTCTGCAGATCGACAAGATTATAGCGCACCGGCTCCGCTGGCTGCGCCAGCAGAACCGCCGAAGAAGCCAACATCATTGCCAGACACCCTGCCAGTCGTAAAATCAGCATCTTTCAGCTCTCCCGCAGATTATACTACCAGAAAAATCAGACACATTTTTCAACAATATCAAGTCAAATTCACATTCAACCTGGCTACAACTCAACAATACAATACGGCCTGTGATTCATAATGAACTGTTGAAGTCTATCTATTCAGGGCTTTTTTTGCTTTGTGATTCTGCGGATAAACACTGAGAGCCCTTTCATATGCGGCCTGCTCGAGCTGGAAACATTCATTTTTGTTATAAGCATGTTTGCCGACCAGCGCCACCTTGCCAAGTTCGCGCCACAGGTCGCCGAGATCGCTGTATAAAAAAGATACCGTAACCTTGCCTGAATCGACTTTGCCAATCAGATCGCCGGTCTTCTTTATCAATGCGGCAGCCTCTGCGTGAAATTCAGCTTTGCCAACATACTCGAAAACCCGCCGCGCATACTCGGTCAGCTTGCCTGCAATCAGCTTATTCAGAAAAATTTTGTTTTCAGGAAGGTTCGCGCCATCAGAGACCTTCATTGCCTCACGCAGAATTTTGAGACAGGCAGCCTTTGAATTGATCGCCTGCTGAGTTGTCTGCGGCGGCGTCTTTTCGTTCCAGTATTTTTTGTTGAATTCTTCGTCGGCGCGGCGAATTATCGCGTTTACCTGATTGGCAAGAGCGAGCTTGTCATCAGTTGCGCCACTGACCGCGTTGCCGGAATTGCCGGTCGGTTGAGAAGTCGATTGCGCGGCGCCTTTCTGCTGACTTGAGGACGTTGGCGGCGGTGCCTGGCGGCCCGCAATATTTTGCGTTATCTCAGGTTTCTGCCCTTTGTAGACAAGATTTGGCCGCTGCTGCACATATTTATTCGGAATTTCACCGCTGCCGGAGCGCCATTGCGCAGCGAACCGCTCTGCAGTCTTTTCATCGATACTGCCAGCGTTGTGCAGCAAAAGGTTGGCGCGGCACGCCAGCGGCAGATTTTTTGTGTGCTGGCTGTTGATACTGAAAATGAAATGAGTGAAGGCGCTCCAGTCGCTATTTTTCAGCAGATTTCCGGCACGAAACAGAGTATTGGTTCCGTTATAGACTGAGAGCCAGACACCCCGCGAGTTTCTCAGATGAACATGCACGAACTTCAAACTGCCAGAAGTAATCTCGACCTCAATTACGTCATCTTCAGCAAGATCACTGAGCGGAACCGTAACGTAGTTGCCGCCGACATGCGTGCTGGTGTCGCCGGTTCCGGTGTTATAGATCTCACCGAGTTTTTTTGCGGCTGCCGACTTTGCATCAGCCGGCTTTCTGACGGGCTTATCCGCATGGTCGGCAGCAGGCTTTTTCTGAGGTTCAGCTGGTTTGCCCTGACGAGAATCGGCATCCAGTCCGGCAAACATATTTACTTTGCCTTGTTCGGTAATTTCTTCTGTTTCTTCTCGATCATCCTCATCTTCAACATCACCAGCATCAGCGCCGACAAAAAGATTCGGCTTCTCTGGCTGCTTGTCAGCCGAAGATTTGCCGGCAGCCTCTGAACTGCCGGCGAACAGGTTGACGCCCGGGCTTTTCTTACCCGGAGCCCTGTTTTCGGTTATCGCGGCAAGAGCTTCATTCTGCATTTCCCGCGAAAACTTGTCGTAATCAGCCCACTGCTTATCATTAGCAGCTACCATCATCGGCTTCTGTTCTTCGTCGTCTGAATCAGCGACATTTTTACAGACCTGTTGCCAGCTGGCACGGGCACTGGCGGTTATTTTAGCGAACTCGCCTTCGGCAGCCGATTTGGCCATCTTTTCGGTTTTTACGCGAGTGACAAGCTCTTTAACCTCGCGCGTGAAAGGCTCGTAATTCCAGGTATAGCGATGATCGCCATAAACCATTTTCTGCGCCACACCGGAAAAAACCTTCTGCTTGACCGCCTGTACGCGTTCGAGCAGGTTATTGAAGCGGTCGGCTTCTTCGGCGTTGGCTTTCATGAAACTGAGAACGGGCTCAACCGAATTGATTACCCGATTGGCGCGTCGCACCAGCCCGTTCATCTGCATTTCAAGATCGTCGGTCTGTTGTTTCTTGAATTTTGCCTCTTCGATCGCTTTATAATTCTCGATAAAGCCATCGATACCTTCTTTGGCATCCTTTATCGCCTGCAGATACGACTGGGTCTTAACGTTACTGACCACATCCTTGATCGTCACCACTGAGTCGTAAATGGTTTTTGCGTAAACCAGCGCTTCGTCCTGACGGTCGAGCACTCTTATACTGCCGATTCCAGATATGGCTTCGCGGGCAAGGCGCATAGAAGTATTGGCCTGGTCATATTTTCGTTTCCAGAAGTCTGCCGAAAATCCGCCTGCCAGGCTGACCTGTAGATTGAAGGCAAAACTGCGATTCTCTTTTCTCGCGGCAAACAGCTGATCTTCGAGATCATGATTTACCGTGCTCTCGATATAGCGGTTAACGTCGTTCAGCGCGGCAACCGCTTCTTCGACCTGACCGCTTTCCATCAACCGGTTGGCAGACTCTACGCCGCTGCTGACGTGCTCGACAAAACGCCCGACTGCTGCCTGCTGCGCCAGCACGGTTCCGGCCAGACACATCAAAAAAAGCACTGCTGATGAGAAAAAACACCTGGATCTGAACATAACCACCACCAAATTATCTGGATTTATTTAACTTTTTTCAGGCTTATGTTGGCATCTTCTGAATATGAAGTCAGCAGGGCCTTGTCTTTGATCTTGCCGACAAAGCCGACGAGATAATAAACCTTGTTGCCGGAAGTCGCGCCGTAGGCAAAATAGCTGTCGCCATACTGATAAGCATAATTAGCAACAGTCAGACCGTTTTCGACCGTAAAAACGTTGCTGGTGACCGTCGCGCCATTGTCTTTGATGTCGGTAATCAGCCCGTTGACATAGCTTTTGAGCTCGCCCTGCATGATAACAGTCTGAATCACCATCTTAACACCGGCGTCATTCTGCCAGATCGACTGGCCCTCTTGTTTGTCGGTCAGTTTGAAACCAGTCGGCACCTTGTGAGTAATGCCGGCATCATCAGAAACCAGGTCGAAAAATCTGGCGTCTGCCTTAGCTGCCGGCTCCTTTTGGGCAGGTTGCTTTTTTGCGGTGCCTGCCTTCGTTGTTGAAGCTTTCGCGGCAGAGTTTTTAGGCTCGATAATGGTAAAAGTATTGATAATAGCGTCGGTTTCAGGTGTTCTCTGTTTAAAAATCTGTTCTGGCACAATTGACCAGACGATATAGGCAATATTGTTTCTGATCGTATAAAAAATCGCGAGACCAACAGGTGTATTGTTGAATTTCCATTTATAGCCGCAGATTTTGCCGGGAATGCCGTTGAGCGTGTATCTATCGTCGAGCAGTTTTTGTGCGCCAGCGATGATGCCCTGCTCGAAAGCCTTGACCACAGTCTCTATCGAGGCATTTTTATCGACCTCGAACGAACGGATTCGTATCGCCACATTCTGATCAGGGCTCAAAAAAGCATGAACGACGTCGGTTCCTTCTACCAGTCGGTTTTTCTGATAATCAGAAGGGATGCGGATCTTGAAATTCATCTGGTCGTCCTGCACCCATTTCTGGCCGGCTGCAACCTGGCAAAATCCTGCAGACATAAAAACAACAAGCAACATGAAACGCAGAAACAAAGCATGATATGGATAAAATCGCGGCATACACTCTCTCCTGTCCTGAGTTGGTGCCGATCAGATCAATGATCGAGCGGCGAACCGATTTGAAATCAGCTGGCAGCAAACCGCGATTTCACGTCAGGCTAACATATCAGTCAGCCTCTGTCAAAAAACAGAGCAGCTTACAACGTGATTCAGTTTGAAAATTCTGCTAACATATCAGAAACCATATACGGGGGTCCCACAACATGATCAACCGTGAAAGAGCATTCGAACTGCTCGATCAGCATCTCAGCAGCGACAACCTGCGCCGACATTGCCTGGCCAGCGCCGCTGTCATGAAGGCGGCGGCCGAAAGGCTTGGCCAGCCGGCCACAGACTGGGAGATTCTCGGCCTGCTGCACGATCTCGACTTTGATAAGACCAAAGACGACATGAGAAGCCATGCGCGCATCGCTGCCGATATTCTGCGCGGCGAAGGCCTGCCCGAAGAGTATCTGCACGCCATCATGGCACATAACGAAGAGACCGGCGAAGTACGCGGCAGCGTACTTGACCATGCGCTGGCCGCATCAGAGAGCATTACCGGCCTGGTCGTCGCCTGCGCCATGGTCTATCCCGACCGCAAGATTTCGTCGGTCAAGGCCAAGTCGATCATCAAACGTATGAAAGAAAAGGCATTTGCGCGTAATGTCTCGCGCGAAAACATTCTCGAATGCGAAAATGCCGGCATTCCTTTTCCCGAATTCGTCGATCTCGCATTAAAAGCAATGAGTGACATCGAAAACCAGCTGATTGTCTGACTTCTGAAATTGCCGATCATCATCGCAAAATCGAGTTATTACGACCAGAATCTCTGACGATAGATATAATGCAACATCTTGATCGCAGGGAGTCATTCTGTCGTGATACGTAATATTGCAGCAACACAGTGCCTTATCGTTTTGTTTATGGTTTTGCTGCTTTCTTGCGGTCAACAGACGTGCGAAGCAGCTTCGCAGATCGCGCCGGAAAGCGCGCCGCGGATTACGATAGAGGGAGCCCCCCGGATCAGCGCAAAATTGTTACCACCGCGAACTGCTGAAATGCTGAAGCAGTCGACTCATTACCGCGCGGTAAAAGTCGATATGCCACCCAGCCCGCGCGAGTTTCGCGGCGTCTGGATCGCGACGGTAATGAACATCGACTGGCCGCTTTCGGCGGCTGATCATTATTTAAAGCAAAAAGACGACTTTATCCGCATGCTTGACTATTACCGGTCGCTCAATTTCAATGCGGTGATAGTTCAGATCAGAAGTGCCGGCGATGCATTTTATCCGTCAACATACGCGCCCTGGTCCAGATATCTGACCGGTAAAGAAGGGCAGAAACCTGCGACCAATGAAGATCCTCTTGTCTGGATGATTCGCGAAGCACATGCCCGAGGCATGGAATTTCATGCCTGGATGAACCCGTATCGCGCTACCATGGATGCCAAAACCAGAACGCTCAGTCGACAACATGATTATTTCAGGTTTCCGAAATGGATGATCAAGTATGACAACAGGTATTACTACAACCCCGGACTGCCCGAAGTCAGAGCCCATCTGGTCAAAATCGTTAAAGAAGTAGTCAGAAACTACGATATCGATGCCATACACTTCGACGATTACTTTTATCCGTTCAAGCACAAAGCTGTGTTCAATGACACAGCCGCTTTCAAAAAATATGGAAAAAAGGGGCAGTCGCTGGCTGACTGGCGTCGCGCCAATGTCAATATGATGATCAGTGAGGTCAGCAGCGTGATCAAGCAGGAAAAGCCATGGGTGCAGTTCGGCATCAGTCCATTCGGAGTCTGGCGCAACATCGCCAGTGACCCGGGCGGATCAAGAACCAGAGCCGGCCTGAGCAATTATGACCATCTCTACGCCGACGTGCTGACCTGGATGAAAAATGGCTGGATCGACTACCTGATTCCGCAGCTTTACTGGAGCCTCGACTGTTCGCGCGCATCTTACCGCGAACTCGTCGGCTGGTGGTCGCGCCACAGCTATAACACGAAGATCTACATAGGGAATGGGCCTTATAAAATCCGCAGCGATGACGATACGGCCTGGCAAGACCCGATGGAAATTCCCAATCAGCTTCGCCTTTCCCGCAGCACACCAAATATTTACGGCAATGCCTATTTCAGCGCCAAATCCATGTATCACAAAAACACTGATGTTGCCACGCTTCTGCGCGAACGTTACTACAACTACCCTGCCCTGCCACCGCAGGTTCTGAGAATCCCGGCAAAACCAGAAGCTGATGGCTCACCTGTGCTGGTGCGGCATGAACAGGGATATGCCTTTGAATTCACCCAGGCACTGGAAAAGGACTACCGCTTTGCCGTAATATATGCGGCCGCCAGCCTGGAAGATCTCAAAAACCGCAGTGGCTCTGCAGTTTTTCAAAAGATGCATCTCGACGAAAGCAGTCGAAAACTGCTGCCATTGCAAAAACCAGCTGCCGCAAGGTATGTCGCGCTGAGCTTTCTCAGCCGATACGGCGACGAAACGGCGCCGCTGGTATTCGAGTTCTCTGGCAGACAATAGTCATAAAATCTGAATGAGCATAATTGATTTGCCAAGGCAACCTGGCGCACATAAAAATTGTCGCAGGCTGGTTGACTTGCTGACCGGACTATGGTAATATCAGATTTACGCAAAGGCTCGTAGCTCAGTTTGGTTAGAGCACCACGTTGACATCGTGGGGGTCAGCGGTTCAAGTCCGCTCGGGCCTATTTTTTATCCCAATTTTACGGAGCCCGTTCTTGCCAGGAACCAACTCGCTGTTAGACAACATACGCATCATTCTTGTCGAACCACAGGGCGCGCTTAACGTCGGCGCAACCTGCCGGGCCATGAAAAACTTCGGACTGAGCCATCTCAGCGTCGTGCGGCCAGGCTGCGAACTCGACCTCGATGCCGTTAAAATGGCGATGCATTCAACCGATATTCTTGAATCGACACGCATAGTGCAGACAATTCCCGAAGCTATCGAGGGAAGCCTGCTGGTGCTGGGCACGGCCAACCGCCGCGGCGAGTACCACGAGCCAAATCTGACAGTCCAGGAAGGCATGCTCAAAATCAGGCAGGTTCTCGACAAGGGCCCGGTATCGATTTTGTTTGGCCGCGAAGAATGGGGTCTGACCAAAGAAGACCTGGTCCACACCATGGGTACCATGCGCATCGTCACCGATTCCGGTTGTACATCGCTAAATCTCTCGCAGGCCGTGCTGCTGGTCGCTTATGAAATTTATCAGAACTTCGGCAACCCGGTGCCGCTGCCCAAGGCGCAGGCTGATGACCCCTACGAACAGCCGCCAACGACCGAAGAACTGGCGCGCCTTTACAACCACATGGAAGCAGTGCTCAGCATGTGTGAGTTTCTACCGCTGGTCAATGGCGACGCGGTAATGCAGGTTCTGCGGGCATTTTTTCACCGCTCGACCCCTACCTTGCGCGAAGTGAATCTGCTGATGGGTATTTTTTCGAACCTGCGCGGTTTCATGCGCAAATACGTGAAAAACCCAAAATAGCGATCTGTCTCGCCAGAAGATACCTCGCACGAAGACACAGATACACAAAGACAAGTCTGTAATTGTAAATTTCGAGTTATGAACGCCAAGTTTATAAAACAGTTCACTTATCAATAAGACTACTTCGGGGACATGAGTGAATGGCACTAAGTCAACGACAGGTCTAACCTCAGATGTTTTACTCGTGCTCAGCGAAGCGGTGCTCGTAATGAGCAAAGCGGTAATCGAAATCGAAAAACCGACAGCACAAATCGATTACGAGCACGATTACGATTACGCGCACGATTCACAAAATTCAGCTTCTTATCTTAGTGCCATTCGGGACATGAGTCTCCTCACAGTGACAGAAGCGCTTTGCAACAGCTTCCAGCGTTGTGCCTTAGAGGCTTTGTGCGAGTCACGGAATTTTCTGGCAGTTTATGGTAAATTACCATCTGTAGTTTTAAGAGTCAGGCAGGGTGGCGAGAGTGCTGATTATCACTTCCAGTCAGAAGCGAACCGGTTTTATCTGGGTTCTGCTGCTTGCCATGCTGGTATTGGCCCCGATGGTCTGGCTCAACCACCTGATCACAGAGCTTCGCAAGAAAGACGAGATTTATCTCGACATGCAGGCCCGCGAGCGCCTGCTCAACGAAATGGCAAGTTTTCAGGAGCGCCTCAAAGCTGAAAATCATATCGAGACGGCACTTGAAGATATGCGTAAAGAGTTTGGGATCAATATCGACAACGATAATTACCGCAATCTGAGCTTTACCTACGCGACCGACCCAATACTTATCCAGAGCCACTTTCCGGCAAGCGCCAGCGAATTTCTCAGACAAAACTACCACATAACTCCTCTGCTGGCTTTTGCAGTCGATTGCGATATGCAAAACTTCTATTCATATTATTCTAAAAACTTGTTTGCAGACGAGAAAGAACGCGAGAACTTCGAAAGTGCTGCCGCTTACTGGATGGTTTTTTCACAACATGATGTGGTTAACGAACTTTCGACAACCCCTGACCTGCAGAAAAAAAATGATGCATACAAAAACAGCGTCAACGACGGCTATGAAAACACTCAACAAAGATTCAACGACCAATTGCAGACTCACATATCTGCTTTCGCGACGCTTCCAACCTCAAGCAGTATCTGCCGGGTGTTCTTCTCCAACCGGTTTGGCGCCCAAAGGTCATTTCAGATTGTCAACCAGATAACCCGACCAAGAGGTCTGCGCGTAAGCATGCTTGGTTGCTATTACTTCGTTTTCAACAGCTGCGATATGTCGCCAGCCATGGTGATGAAAACTGCACTCACACATATCGACCCTGGCATAGAACGGTTTATTATCAAAAAGAGCATCGAGCAGCCACAATTTGTTTATAATGACAACTATCTGAACTACTATTCTGCCTTTCCTGCGCACTATTCGACGCTGATTGAAGACTATGCCATAACAAACCCTGAAACCAGCAGGTATCTACGCGAATTCATAAATACACATGCCCTCTGCGTCAGAATTGCCAGCAGCAACCTTAAATCGAGCTATTCAGCTGCTGAGGGAATCAACGGAGCGTTGACCAGAGCCCTGATATTAGTATTTTTTGCGCTGCTGATAAGATCATTCATGCACGAACTTGATTATGGCATGCGACTCGCACGAAAACTGCGCATTGCAGTCACAGTAATAGTCATGCTGCCGGTGATCGGAGTATTTCTGTTCAGTCGCCAGTATGAAGCAAATGATGAAAAGATGAATCAAATAAAATGCCAGACACAAATTCGTCGACAGCTTGATTTTCTGGCAAAATTGATCGCCGACACCGACGCGAGAATTTTGTTGATGTTACAGGAATCAAAAAAGTTTCTTATCTACAGACACTACCGGCTTAATGATGAGTTGGGCAAAGATATCTGGAAAGAAGGGCATTTTCGCAGAGTAACGTCAGGTATACTTGAGGGATCATTGACCAGAGATGGCCATTCAATAATAACTTCAAGAAGAAGAAACACTGATTTGACTTCGATCGAAACGGGTCTGTATCAGATTCTCCTCGATCTTGGGGCAACCAATCCCGAGTCAAACGCGATAAAAAAAATCCATAAGAAATACACGATACTGATCGGGCTTGCCGGCGCCCTGACCAATCTGTTCAGCGAACCCGAGGCACTGGCACGCGAAAGCCTGATTAATAAGCACATTTTATCGGCATCGGCTCTGATCAGATCGGTGCATCATTTTATCGTAAATCCGCAAAACCCGAAGGTAATCGATGCAATTGCACTTTTCATGGTCGATGACATCAACATCATCAAAAAATTATATGCACAGTTGTCACAGCTTTCATTGCATCTGTTCAGCGAATATGATGAAAACTGTCAGATCGATTATGCGATGGCGATGCGCAGTCCCAGCTCAATACGCACCTATCAGGCACCAAACTTCTCTGCTCCTTCCAACAGAATGGCCAGGATGGCTGCATTAGCCATGAACAATAAAACTTCAGGCACCATTATCAGAAGATCGCACGAGCAAATCAATATCGACAGCTGGACCATCTCTGATCTCAATCCGGTTATCATTCTTGCCAGAGCCACGATTTCCCGCAACAAACCGACGCATCTGATGTTTGCCATACTTCCCTGGGCTCTGCTGATTTATTCGATCCTGGCAGTTGCTCTCATCTCAGATGTTCTTGCCGACATTTTTCTGGCACCGGTAAAAACTCTGCTTAAATTCGTCGGCTGTCTTAAAAATAATGACCTGCAGATCAAAACCGCAATTCCTTTGGGAGGCGAATTCGAGGAACTTGGCAATTCGTTCAACCAGATGGTCGAAGGTCTGAGGCAGCGCGAAAAAATGCAACGATTCGTCTCTGACAAACTGGTGGCAAGCCTTGAAAAACAGGGAGAAGCACACCAACCCACCCGTGCCGCCTTGAGCGTTCTGAGTTCTGATATTCGA
>JAKJFO010000061.1:0-7559 GCA_022704885.1 Candidatus Rifleibacteriota bacterium
GCTTGGGCTGGTGACCGACTCGCGCTCCTTTCAGAACGAGGGGATACGTGCTTCAGCACACCTGGCGGCTGCAAAAATACTGCAGACCGGTGTCGACACTACACCCATTCTCAACATGCTCAATTCAGGAAAATCGGAGGCCGACCTGCGCGTGCAGGGCTTTGGCCTGAGCAACTTTCAGCTGCACTGCCGCAACCGCCTTGCCACGCTGGTCATACGACAAAGTGACCTGGCACGCCTGGGCGCCTCTTTTGGCAACGTTTTTGCAAGTGGTGTATTCAACCTGATGCTGTCGATGAGCGAGACCTTTGCCAGCGTCGTGATTTTTGAAAGAGAAGACGGCGTCAGCTTCTGCGAATTTCGCTCTCGTGGCGGCATCAACGTTAAGGAAGTCGCAGTAGCGATGGGTGGCGGCGGTCATATACCGGCATCAGGCTGCAGCAGGGCTGTTCCCATCGAAGAACTGGCTAAAGAAGCCATCGATCGTATGATCAAACAGGTAGACATTTTTTTCACAGAACAGGAGCGCAATTGATGAAATTCAGGCTCGCATTTTCCGTTCTGTTGCTGTCATTATTTGCCTTAACAGCAGCCGGCCAGGAAAATCGGCTTTCCATCAATGTCGAAATCGAAGGTCTGGGAGAAATAGTACTCGAGGAAAACTCGATTGACCAGACCGAAACCACCCAACTGCTGTTGAAAAAACCAGGCGGCATGCAGCAGGTAATTGATTCATACGACGGTCTTCTGCCATCTGACCTGATCAAGCACGATCTCGACGGTGACAGCAACTTTGAGATAATTGCCCTTCTCCGCCACCCTGACGGCATAGATGTCATAATGCACATTTACGCCACTGATGCCGATTTTAAAAAGATTTTCCCTGAAAGTCAGAACGAAAACAACCCGCTGATCTGCCGTGAAATTTTTATCTCGATGCATGGTAATCAGCCAGCCGTATGCACCCGGCATCTGATTTCCTATCATGATTTCGGACCTCCCGAACTTTATCGACTGGAATTCTACCAGCTTCAGAAAGGGCACCTGGTTCTTGCTCAGCAGGGATTCACCGAAGGCAATCATTACAACATTCTGATGAACCGTGGTGCCTGGGCATTTCACGGCGGTCAGTATCTTGAGGCTCTTGACTATTACAATCTGGCGATCTCTTCGTCGACCGGTGAAATCTCATCTCGTGCCTTTATCGAAAGCCTTTTCTACCTGGCCGAGTCCCGCAAGTTTCTCAAAGATTTCAAACACGCACTTGAGCTTTATCAGAAAATCGTTCTCGAGTTCAGTCAGAATTCCTTTACTGATGCCGCTCAGCGCGAAATAGAACTGATATCTCAGAACATCGAACACCCCGAAACGCTGTCTTTTTACATTGACGTTTTGAGTCACATCAACTGCGACCGCTGGGAAACCGCGCTGGAACTTCTGCAGAATCATGAACTCGGCAGTGCCGACAGCCCTCTGCTCGACCGCATGCTGTTCACCAGGGCTGAAGTTTTGACCGCACTGAACCGGGTCGATGAAGCAATCGAAGTTTATCGCACGATTCAGCAGAAATTTCCTGACAGCCCGATTATCGAAAGTGTTGAGGCAGCACTCGAAGACATGCTTGAAAAGCCGGAAGAGACTGACGGGTTATAACCTTGGCCAGCACAGAAGAAAAACCGAAAAAGAAGAAGAACTGGCAACAGGAGCCGGAAGAAGGCTTATCGCGACGGGCGAAAGCGGTGCTTATCGCAATTGCGACCTTCATTCCTTTTATGCTGTTCATCGTGTTTCCGATGATCACGCGCGACCACTACAGCAAAACGCTAAAATTGCCACCTGAGGTTTTTTTAAAAGCACCCGAAGAAATCAATCTGGTCAGCACAGGCGAAGTAGGCGCCGTCTACAAGGTTACCATCAACGAAACCGAGTTCAAGATACCCGACGCATTCACTCCGGTCAAACTCAGCCGGGACCGTATCGACTTCAAGCCGGCCCCCCGACGCGAAGCCAGACAAATAACCATTCTCGCCCAGAAGGAAGCCCGCACCATACAGTTCACCAATACCGGCTTAGCCCGCTGGTTCATGCCAACTTCCATGCTGCAGTTTCTGCAGACCATTCTGCGGGCAACCTGGCATCCAATTCGTCTCTTTTTCAAAGCCCAGTTTTTCGCAACCGAAGGAATCACCGGTAGAATTTTCGAGGCACGCTGGGATGCGCACCATCGCGGGTTCATTTTTCCGGTAGCTGGCGATAAAGGCTATATCGGAAGAGTTTTCCGCACCAATAATCCGGGTTATTTCGAGTTCATGGTTCTCGACACCGTGGCTCCCGTATCACTGCGTGAATGGGTGAATCTGGCGATGCGAATCAAGCCACCATCAGATCTGGCCAGCGCAACTCTGCCACCGATGCATGGCGCCAACAGCATAGAATCGTTGATCGAAAAAGCCGTCATCCCTGAGCGCGAACCAGAAGTGCTGTCGACAGCACTTACCTCATTTTTTCACACCAAAAACCCGGGCTGGCTGCTGCCAATATCGCTGGTCATGGAAAATCGCGGCTTTTTTGCCGAACTTATCGATCTGCACCGTCAGTTCATCGGCAGATTCGACGACGATTCGGCTTATAAAGCCATGTGGGATCAAATATTCAACCGCGCGCTGAATCGAATCATCAAACTCGACATCGACCCGCAGCTTCATCTACGTGAGCTAAACGTCAGCTGCCTTAACCTCACTCACCTCGAAATAACGCAGGTATTGCTTAAGATTACCATCAAATCAAGAGTTGCCGGAGAAAGTTCTTTCACTACAGAACTGCTGCCACACGGACGCCTTTATGAACAGCAGGAAAAAGACATCATCATTCGCGCGCCCGATAACATAAGCCTGGCTGATGCCGAACGTGTCGAATATCAGATAATACGCCTCGACTTCGCCCGCTGAGTTCTCGTCTTCAGGCCGGATACAGTCCACCCAGAACGACTCTGGCAGTTGCTCCGGTTGCTGCCGGCAGATTTCCGGGACGGTGCCTGACGAATGCGTTGCCAAGCACAGCAAAAGCCATGGCTTCTTTGGCCATAACCGGCACACCAAATGCATCGCTGGTTGTTACGGTCACAACATCTTTGAGCCGGACGGTCAATCTGCGCATCAATTCCGGGTTGAGAGCCCCTCCGCCGGAAACAGCAAGATCGGCAGGAAGCCGGATATGCCCGGAAAGCGCTGTTACTGCAGCAACGACCGAATTGACCGTTATATCAAGAAGCGTTGACAGCAGATCTGCCGGCGATAGCGTCTTTTTCTGCCAGGAAGCGATCTGATCGAGTCGCTCAGCATTGAAATATTCGCGACCGGTCGATTTGGGGGGTGGCGCTGCGAAATACTGGTCCTGCAGAAAGCGCTCGACCGTCAGACGGTCGCTGCGCCCCGACGCGGCAAGAAGCCCGTCGCGGTCATAATTCCCCAGGCCAGCACGCTGTACCGCTGCATCCATCAACACGTTGCCCGGGCCGGTATCGAAAGCGCATACCATCTGCGGCCGCTTTCCTGCTCGAATAGCACTGATATTGGCCATACCGCCGACATTGAGTAGCAGCAGGTCTCGGCGGGCTTTTTTTCCAAAGAGAAACAGATCGGCGAAAGGCACCAGAGGAGCGCCCTGACCGCCTGCTGCCATATCTGCCGCGCGAAAATCACAGATGACCGGAATACCGGTTCGGTGCGCCAGAACACTGCCATTGAGCAACTGCAGAGTGCCGGTCAAAGTTATGCCATCCCATATCGCCGGTTGCGGGTGATGATAGATTGTCTGCCCGTGGGCTGCAATATAATCTGGCCGTTCATGCCCTGCTGCGAAGAACTGCAGACAGGCACGGGCGTAGAGTTCGGCAATGTAACTGGCTCCGAGAGTCATATCGCAGGCGTCAGCAGCCCGCATCAATTTCTGAATGCGTGCGAATTCGGCCGGGCGAAAACTGCAGCTGTCGAACCAGAGCAGTTCGCAGGCCCCAGAACGGGTAAAACTCATCATGGCACCATCGATGGCGTCGCCACTGGTGCCGCTCATCATACCGAGAATCTTCACCGCTTTTTCAGCCATGCTGGCCTCCCACACCGCCTGAATAGCGACAAGATACCGCGCACTCCAGCATTTTACAAGCAACAACTTTCTTTTCGCTTTTTGTTCTTGCAGCTATTGGTTTTGCTGCTACGAGTGTGATAAACTGAATAAAATATTTTGAGGAGGCACTTGAAAAGTGGCTGAAAATCGACAGATTCCAGACCGGCAAAAATCACTCGAAACCGCAATATCCAGTATAGAAAAACAGTTTGGCAAAGGCGCCGTAATGCGACTGGGCAGCTCACGACACCTGCAGGTCGAAGCAATCCCGACCGGTTCGCTCTCACTTGACTACGCCCTCGGCGTTGGCGGCATGCCCCGCGGCCGCATCGTTGAAATCTTCGGCCCTGAATCTTCAGGTAAAACCACGGTAGCACTGCACGTGGTCGCACAGGCCCAGAAAGCCGGCGGACAGGCTGCCTTTATCGACGTAGAACACGCCCTTGACCCCAGTTACGCCAAAAAACTCGGTGTCGACACTGAGAATCTGCTGATCGCCCAGCCGAGCAGCGGTGAAGAAGCTCTTGAAATCACGGAAATGCTGGTACGCAGCAATGCCATCGATATCATCATCATCGACTCGGTCGCGGCTCTGACCAGCAAAGCCGAAATTGATGGTGACATGGGTGACGCCACTGTCGGCATGCAGGCCCGCCTGATGTCACAGGCAATGCGCAAGCTCACGCCGGTTGTCAGCAAATCTCGCTGTGTCTGCGTTTTCATCAACCAGATCCGCGAAAAGATCGGCGTCATGTTCGGCAACCCCGAAACCACGCCGGGCGGCCGCGCTCTCAAATTTTTCTCGTCCGCCGCAAAGATGCGATCAAGGAAGGCGAAGAAGCCACCGGTTTCGTCACTGAAGTCAAAGTGGTCAAAAACAAGGTCGCTCCGCCTTTCCGCAAGGCCCGCTTCGACATGATGTTCGGTGAAGGCATTTCGAGCGAAGGCGAAGTTCTCGACATCGCTGAAAACGCCAACATCATCAACAAATCCGGCGCCTGGTATTCATTCGGTGATGTAAGAATGGGCCAGGGTCGCGAAAATTCAAAACAGTTCCTGCGCGACAATCCCGACATCTTTGGCGAAATCGTGCTCAAGGTCAAAAAAGCCCTCGGCATGCTCAACAACGAGACTCCGGCACCGGCCGCGGAAGCCAAGGTTGCCGAAGATAAAAAGAAACCATCCCGTAAGTAAGCATAAACGATGACCATACCGGGGCTGTATACGCCAGCAGGCGCATGCAGCCCCGGTTTTTAAAAGTTGTAAGGTGCAGCACGATGGAAAGCGGACCACATAGATTCACCAGATTTGTGCTCATTTATGCACTGCTGGTAGCTACCCCGGTCATATTTTCCCTGTTGCTCTGCCTGCATATCGTCGATCACTACAGCCATTTCTGGCAGGAACGGGCAGCAGAAAGTTCTGAGACAAAGGCGTCTGAACTGGTCAGACAGCTGGATTCAGAGCAGATTTTTCTGCCGCACTTCCGCGCCCTCACCGGGCAGATTCTCGCACTGCCGAAGCTCGACGAAACTCAGATAGCAGAACTTGCCGAAAAGACCTTTGCCGCAATTTCACAGCGATTTTTCGTCTATGTTTTCGACAGCCGGGGCAAATTGCTGAAAACAGGGCTGGCACCCGTCGATACTGAAGCTGGAATCGACTATCTGTGGCGGTTCGCGCATGACGACAGTTACGAAGGCGAAGGGCGCGAGCGCCGGGGCGACTACGGCAAGCTGGTCGGTCGTTATTTTTCACCACGCAACATCAAACACAGCAACGATGTCTGTCACACCGTCGAAAACCCGAAAAGCACCGGCCTGCTCTACCATAGAAAGCGCGAGGCCTACGGCGACGACAAAAGCGGTGTCATGATATTTCTCGACCTGAATATCGAGTTCGAACGCCACCTGCAGAAAAAAGTCGATCTTTACAGCTCGGTCGATGAGCCGGTTTTTTTCGAGCGGGCCGATGGCACCTGGCAGGGCACTGCCAGTTCTGCAGTCGCCGCGGAAAAAGTATTGAAACTCGGCTATTCCAGAACGAAAAACAAAGCCATTGACGACGACTACCTCTGGCTTCGCATTGGCTTTCGCGATTTTCATATTTACGTCGGCCGGCGGCTTTCTCTCGACTATTATTTGCGTCTCAAGTGGCTGGCCGCGTTAATGGCCGGCCTGCTCATGATATCGAGTTTTCTGATTCTGCTGCGCAATCTGACAACTGGCGACGGAATAAGGGTTTCGATACGCTACAAGCTCATCGCAATATTCATTTTTGCCGTTTATCTGCCAGTTCTCGGCCTTTTCATGGTAAGTTTCAACGGTCTCAACGATCGCCGCACAGTTCTTGAGAACGAAGCGCGAAAAGGCATGCAGGATATTCTTTACAAGATCGACGCAGCTTTTGCCGACAAGGAAGAGCAGATTCTCGCGAACTTCGAAAGGCTTTATAACGACAGAGAGTGGCAGGCTAAGCTTTCAGACGACTGGGCCTACAACGACTACCTCTTGCGCAAGCATGCTGGAGTTGCGCTTGAAGGAGAAAACTTTTTCAATCACCTCGACATCCGAAACATACATCTGGAGCAGGTTCACACGACAGCCCGCGGTATCGCCAACGATCGCATCAAAGAGATAAATCGCATCATCAGCCTCATCTGCCTCGAACGTTTTATGCCTGAGCAGATTTCAAAGAATCGGGTTAAGCTGCGTCAGTCCGATTTCATACTCAAAAACATGATGGAAAATCCGGTTCTCGGTTTCAGCAGTTTTTACGAACAGCCCGGGCGTCTGGTCGAAATGGACTTTGAAGGATCAAGCTTCTACTGGTACTGGAACTATTACCCGGATGCCGGCGACGGCGTCGCCTTTTTTTCAGGTAATACCAGAGTGCATCTGAATGTCGAAAATTTTTTGAGCAACGTGCTCAGGCAGCGTTTCAGCATCGGCAACACTTCTCTAGTCATGGCGGCATATTTTCCGGCTTTACAGAGCTGGGCCCCAGATGAAGCCGTCAAGGAAAACGAACTTGCCAAGCTGGTAAAGCTGACCGAAATCAGCAAAACCCTTGAATCAGGACGAATAAGTTATGGCGGTGACCGCTATCTCGCCATCTGCCTGCCTGGCATCAAGCTCAAGGGCGCTATCGTCTCGTGCCTTTTTCCGCAGTCACAGATCGACGATCGTATCGACCGCCAGCGGATACAGATATACCGGGGCATGGCTCTGATTCTTATCATTTCTGTATTTACCGGCCTGCTGCTGACGAAATATTTTCTGCAGCCGGTGAGTGAACTCAATCTCGGCATGAAAGCCCTGCGTCAACGCGACACCGATTTTCGGGTTGAGATAAACAGCCAGGATGAACTCGGAGAACTGGGCAACACTTTCAACCAGATGATGGTCGAGGTTAAGGAAATGCTGCTGGCCGGG
>JAKJFO010000061.1:7569-16615 GCA_022704885.1 Candidatus Rifleibacteriota bacterium
TTTCCCGAAATAGCTGGTTATGACTGCATAATCTACAACAAAATGGCAACCGACGTCGGCGGCGATTACGCCGATGTTTTTTCGCTCGGCGATTCACGCTATCTGGTGGTGCTTGGCGATGTAACCGGGCATGGCGTCAGCTCTTCAATTCTGACGGCAATGGTCAAAGCTCAGGTTTTCCGCTTTGCCGGCAAAAACCGCAATCTGAGCGAAATGCTCAAAAGTCTCAGCGAAATGATTTTTGAGCTGCTGCGCTATCGCAAGCTGATGACCTTTTGTGCGCTGATCTTCGACGCCCGTGACCACAGCTGTCAGTTTGCCAATGCCGGACATCCTTTTCCGATCTGGTGCGATCGTGACGGCCAGTTGAAAGCTCTCGACAAAGAAGCTCTGCCTCTCGGAGTATCACCGAAGCGCAGCAACTATCAGACAGTCGAAAGCAGCTTTGCCCCTGGCGATCTGATGCTGCTTTACACTGATGGCATAGCAGAAGGGGCCGGACCCGACGGTACCGCCTTCGGCTTCGACCGGGTCAGAGACATTGTCGTCAGAAACCGCGCTCTCAGCAGCGAAGAAATTAAAAACCGCCTGCTGGGGGAGTTCTGGCAGCATTATCAGCGCGAAGAGCTCGACGACGACCTGACCTTCGTTCTTATCAGGCGGCGTCGGCAAGACGCCTGAGCACGACTATAGTGAGGTCGTCATCAGGCTCGGCATTACCCAACCATTTTTCGTATTCGTCGAGCAGTCGACGCGCCGCCATGTCGGCAGGAATGGCCGGCATAGCGGCCAGACAGGCTTTCAGTCTTTCATAGCCATACATTTCCTGCTGAGAATTGACCACTTCAATCAGGCCGTCAGTATAAAAAACCAGGTATTCATCGGGGTCAATGGTAAATTCCTGCAGTTTCATGCCACGCAACTGTGCTACGGCACCAACTGGCAGATGAACAGCCTCGAGATCGCTGCACTTTCCGTTTCTGCCGACCTTGATCGGAAAATTGTGACCGGCATTGACGAATGAACCTCTGCCGCTCTTCAAATCAAGCATGGCAGCAAAAACCGTGATCATCTTTCTTACCGGTGGCAGATGAAAATAAGTATAAACAGTCAGATTCAGGTCTTCGAAAATTTCAATCAGCCCTCGATCTTCTTTGAGACCCTGATAGACAACCGCTTTGGCCATTGCCATCACCAGAGCAGAACCGACACCGTGGCCGGTGACGTCGCCGATCACTACACATATCCGGTCGCGGTCAAGTACACGCACATCAAAATAGTCACCACCAACTGCAGAAGCCATCCGGTTGGCGAAGCTTATCTGATAACCCGGCACCTGAGGCGGATCTGAAGGAAGCAGTGACTCCTGCACATCATGAGCCAGCTGCATCTCTTTGAGGTCAGCGATCATCTGATTAAAATTGAGCGCAAGATCACCAAATTCGTCTTTCTGGGTGCTGACTATTCTGAAATCGGGGTTGCGCGCCTTGATAGCATTAACCCCTTCGCCAAGCCGGGCAATTGGCAGAAGGAAGACGTCAGAGAGCAGCCAGCCGGCAGTCAGCGCGAGCAGAAGAAAAAGCACGATGCCGCTGCGAATCAGGCGCCCCTGACTTGCGATATCTCTGGTAATCAGATGCCTCGGATAAAAGGCAAAAAGACAGTAGTCAGCAGCAAACCTGCCACGCAAACCGGTTATCAGATACTCCTCGCCGCCAATCGGCACAGTGGCATCGACTGGTTTGTCACTGAAACGCGTCTGCCTGACAATATCCTTGAGCTGGTCGGCATCTTTAAGTGGCGCCGGCAGCCATTCTCCTGTATTGTTGGAACTGGCCGCAAGAATATATGGCGCAGTCGATCTGTCGGTTCGCGACTCGTTCATACGCTGGCTGACAAGCTGCTTTATCAACCGCGAAGCTGATTGAACAATAAAAGTATAAAACGGCTTCTCGCTGTCAGAGCCAAATATTTCCCAGAAAATGAACATCGGGATCGGTCCGAATTCCATTTTATGAACTTCGCGCGGGCGCACGAAAAAGATATTCATGCCGGCTTCCGGGCTTCTGATAACCATGTCGAGAACCGGGTCAACGGCATCGGTAAGCGATGTACCCAGCGAATTATCTATGCAATAGCGAGAAAACGCGTCTGAAACCTCGCGCATACCCTCAAAAAACAGTTCGTTCTGTTGGAAAAAAATCATATCCGCCTTACGGGCGTCGCGCAGTTCTATACTGATCAGATCGTTGCTCTCGATGCGGGCGTGAATATCAGATTCCAGGTTGGCGTCGGGTGCGGCAAGACGTCGACTGAGTCCGGCAAAATCATCGATAAAGCTGGCGCCGGCATTGCGAAACGATTCATCCATGGCAAACAGCAGCTGACGGCTGTTGTTACCGACAGTTGCCATCAGCGTCTGTTCCCGGTCATCGAGGTAGCGATAACCAAGATAGGCGAAGCCCATGATCGGCATCATGACTGCCATTAGAAACAGCGCCAGCAGCTTCAGACGCAGCGACAGATAAAAGCTGCCACTGGCGGTCGACCAGAAATATATCACCACTGCCAGCAAAGCCAGCAGAATGAGTCCCGTGTGCAGATAGATCTGCAGTCGGTTGAAATAAGACGCTGTCGTCAGGGTTGCGGCAATCAGCCATGCTCCCTCGATTTTGCGCCCGGCCCAGAGACGCTCTTCATCGTCAAAAACATGTGTCTGTCCAAGAAAAGCCATGCGCCTGAACAGGTCACCTGCGAGAGTCAGAGCAGTTTTATCACGCCCCAGATTCTGAATTGTTTCTTCGTTTCTGGCAGCGAATACCAGATCGAAGTTCTGCAGATGCCGTCGACCAGCCTGCGCCAGACGAAATTCCAGAGAAGGTACATCCCAGAATACCATGAGAACACCATGGGCCGGGTTGCGCTGATCGTTGATCCAGTAGATCATGCCGTGGCGATGGCGGGTAATGATTGGCAGACAGCTGTCACGGCTCTCAAGAAACTTCGAAATTCTGAATTCCGAGCCGACAAAAGCCTTGAGCTGTTTCTTTATTCGCTGAAAAAGCCGATTCTGACCGGTTGGAGTGCTGCGCACCAGCTCCCACAGTTTGCCTGCGATGTAGCGCGAACGCAATGGCATTGCGACAGGGGTCACCAGGGTTCCCTTCTCGTCAAAGGCGTAAAAGTCGAATTCTGTCGGCAGATAGCTGCGCAACGCCAGACAGTAGCGGTCAAACTCGGCACCGCTGCTTTGCCTAAGCTTAAACCAGGCTCCCAGACCAATTTTGCGCAAAAAAACCGAGACATCGAGTTCGTATTGCGAGAGTATCAGATTTCGCTCGAGCTCAGCGGTCACCTTGTCGAGATGTTTGGTGCGTTCGTTGGAAATGGTCTGATGCCCGAGATACCCGGCAATCAGCAACGGCAGAACGACAAAAAGACAGATCGGAGCAAAATGCAGCAAAAATCTTCGCCAGAAAGGAACGATACCGGTTCTGCCGTCTTTTTCCACTGTTGCGTTGCTCCGCCCACTCATGTATTATCCAAGCTGCTAATATTACTTTAGCAGAAAACATCTGAAAAAGGAAAATCAGCGGTTAAAAGTCAGCGAGCTTACACCAGCAGACACACATGCAAATTATCATCAACCTTTTACGCGGATTTGCGATCGGAATTGCCAACATCATACCCGGCGTCAGCGGCGGCACCGTCGCTCTGATGCTGGGCATCTACCAGCGTCTTCTCGACGCCATCGGTTCTCTCGGCTCAGAAACACTGAAGGCCCTGATATCAGGAAAAGCTGCCATTCTTGCCGAGATTAAGCGCACAGATGCAGTCTTTCTGATTTCTCTGGCAGCGGGAGCCGGCACCGCGATTCTCGCGTCGGCCCGTCTGATGAGCTACCTGCTCGAAAATTACCACGACCCGACCTACGGCTTCTTCTTTGGCCTGGTCGCCGCCTCGATGATTGTACCATGGCAGCTGATCAAACGCCTGTCGCCGGGCAATCTCTTCAGCTGCCTGCTGGCCGCGGCTCTGGTGGTAGGTTTGACCCTGGCGATGAGCGGCGAAGACCGTCTGCGCGCAGCCCAGAAAAAGGCTTTAATCAAAGGTTCTACGACTGTCGATGCCGGTAGCGTATCGGCAGGTGTCAACAACTCTGTCAGCAAAAAAATTCCAACCGATCCGAAAAACATGCTGCTGTTTTTTGTCGCCGGCGTGATAGCGATCTGCGCCATGATTCTGCCTGGTATCAGTGGTTCGTTCATGCTGCTGTTGATGGGGGTATATTTTGACATTCTGATCTGCATAAATGAGCGTCAGATCATCATGCTGGCAGTATTCGCCGCCGGCGCCGCCACTGGCCTGCTTGCATTCACCAGGTTTTTAAATTATCTGCTGCAGAAACACGGCGATGCAACAATGTCGTTCATGCTGGGGCTGGTTCTGGGCTCGCTTTACGCGATCTGGCCATTCAAAAGCTTTGGCATGGTTGCCGGTCGTCGGGTCGACATCGCCAACATCATACCGCCCAGCTTCAGCACAAATGAAGGCCTGACCCTCGCCGCCTGCGTTGGCGGCCTGCTGCTGGTCATCGTCTTTATGGTAATCGAGAAACGTCAGAAGGCGCCAGCCAGATGTGACGATACTGCATGAGCGCTTCGCCCATCGGACCGAGCTTTATGCCTCTAACTGAAGGATGATGCAACAGGTGAGCTGAATAAAAGTGCAGAAAAACCCAGGGCGCTTCATCGACGATCAGCTTTTCGGCCTGGTGATAGATAGCGATCCGCTTTTCCATATCGGTTTCGAAACGGGCACGATCAAGTAGAGAATCGAGCTCCGAGTTGTTCATGCGCGAAAAGTTATAACCGGTACCGATGTTCGAAGAATGAAACAGGGTATATAAAAAGCTGTCTGGATCAGGGTAATCAACGGTCCAGCCCATTCTGAAAAAAGCGACGGTACCTTCTTCGACCGACTTGAGATGGTCGCCGAATTCCAGTTCTCTGACAACGCAGTTGATGCCGATATCACGCAGATTGGCAAGAATGAATTCAGCGGTGCGCGAATGAATGGCATCGCGGTTGTATTGCAGGGTGATCTCAGGAAAACCCTTGCCATCAGGGTATCCGGCTTCAGCCAGCAGCTCTTTTGCTCGTTTCAGGTCGTATGAATAACCGGTCAGATTATCATTATGGCCAGGAACTCCCGGAGGCAAAATGCCATTGGCGACCTGAACTCTGCCGTTGAGTACAATGCGCACGATAGTGTCACGATCGAGAGCGTAATTAAGAGCCTGGCGCACCAGCCGGTTATCGAAGGGCGCCTGCTGCAGATTCAGACCGAGATAATTCGAGCCCCAGAGATTCGTTTCGACCAGGCAGGCAGCACGAACCGGATCCTGTTTGACATTACGGTACTGAGAGTCAGGCACGTCGACATGACTGAGCCGGCCCTCGTTGAAAGCGGCAAAGCGCTCGAGCTCGTCTCTGATTACCGGGAACTTCGAGCCAGGGGCGACCGCGAAAATATTCTTCGTTTGCCGACAGCCTTATCGTTTCGCCATCGCGGCCCGACCATTTGAAGGCACCGGTGCCAACCGGCACTGCGGCCAGCCCGCCCGGCTGCCCTTCAGCATCTTCGCGTGGCACAACGAAAGCATTGCACATCGCCAGCATCGAAACAAAAGGTGCAAAAGGCTTTTCGAGTTCGAACACAATGCTGTGCGAAGCTAGCACTCTTATTCCAGAGATCTCAGAGGTCTCGCCGGCGCTGAATTCGCGAGCACCCTTGATCATCCAGAAAAATGCGGCCTGCGAATCTTCCTGGGGCTTGAGCAGTCGGTTGAACGAATAAAGCACATCATGGGCATCGAGTCGGCGACCACCATTGAGAGTCGGCTTCCCGGCAACCGTTTTATGAAAGCTGATATCATCACGCAGATTGAAAGTATAGGTCAGCTTGTCTTCGCTGATCGACCAGTCTTTGGCGATAGCCGGCTGCAGCCGAGCCTTTTCATCGAATTCGAGCAGGCCATCGTAGATCTGGCGACATACTTCGTGCGAATTCGAATCTTTGATCAGAGCCGGGTCGAGTACAATAAAAGCATCGGCAAACGCCCGACGGTAAGTGCCGCCAACAACAGGTTTTCCAGAATCGAGCAGTGCCGTCTTTTTATCTTCAGAACAACCGCCAGCGCAGACAAGCGTCGCCAGCAGCAAAATCATCGCCAAATATTTCCGCAGACAGGAGTACATCTTGTGACCTCTCAGTGAAGATGCTATATAATATCACCACCCCGTAAAATAAAACAGTGCCGGTCTTCGTCTAAAATCTGGCAGAGGTTTAGCTTGATTTCGGGTAATTAACATGCTAGAATTTGCGTTCAACATGCTTTATCGGGAGAAATGCAGAAAGCCGCTGTGATGCGGATTTTGTTGTTATTCCTGATGGAAAGGAAGAGAATTTGGACGAATCGGTAGATAAAATCAGAGCCGAAGTTAAAGCCTTCGTCGAAGATTCTTTTCCTTACGAAATTTTCGACATCACCTACAAACCGGTGCAGGGTAGAATGGTGCTTGAAGTGACCATCGACAGCCCGGAAGGGGTAACCGTCGAAGACTGCGAAAAGGTATCACGTGGACTCAGCGACTTCCTTGATGAAGTCGACCTGATACACCGGGCCTTCACTCTTGAGGTGTCATCACCGGGAGTAGAGCGGATCTTCAGGCGTCAGGTCGACTATGAAAGGCATGTGGGCAAAATGGTGCGCTGGACCCTGTTTGACGAAAAATCCGGTCGCAAGGAAGTGTTCAAGGCGCGACTGCAGGAGTTCTCACCGGACAGAATCGTGGTCAGATCGGAAAAAGGGCTCCGCGAGTTCCCGCTGACAATGGTCAAGGAAGCAAGGGCAGTTCTTGAGTTTCCGCCAAAGATGCAGCGAGGATAAGGGGGAGGTAGAAAAATGGCTAAGACAAGTTTGATAGATGCACTGAAAGAAGTAATCGGAGAAAAGAACCTGCCAATGGAGGTTCTGGTTCATGCTATAGAAGAAGCTCTGGTAGTCGCCTACCGCAAGAATTTCGACTCAGACGAAGATGTCAGGGTCAAGCTTGACGAGCAGACAGGTGATTTCAAGGTGATTTCGCGACGCCTGGTCGTCGACAGCGAAGAACTTGAAGAGCCTGACAAGCAATACACACTCGAAGAAGCCCGCGAAATCGACCCCGATGCCCAGGCTGGCGATACCGTCGAAGAAGACGTCACCCCGCCTTCTTTTGGCCGCATTGCCGCCCAGACTGCACGCCAGGTCGTCAGCCAGAAGCTCAAAGAAGCAGAACGCGGACTGATTTTTGAAGAGTATCATAACAAGGTTGGTCAGGTGCTGACTGGCAAGGTTCAGCGCGTCGAACGTGGTCACGTTTACGTTGAATTTGCCAAAACCGAAGCGGTTCTGCCACCCAAAGAGCAGATTCCGGGCGAGGTATTTCGCACCAATGACCGCATAAAATGTTATGTTCAGGAAGTAAAGCCAACGACGAAAGGCCCGCAGATCGTTCTTTCGCGAGCATCTTCCAAATTTGTCGAAATTCTTTTCGAGCAGGCAGTCCCGGAAATCTCTGACGGAATCGTCGAGATAAAGTCTTCATCACGCGAAGCCGGCCTGCGCGTAAAAATTTCGGTAGCGACTTCCGACAACCGTATCGATCCGGTTGGGGCCTGTGTCGGCCTTAAAGGCAGTCGCATCAAGGGCGTCGTCGATGAACTCAATGGCGAAAAGATCGATATCGTGCGCTACAGCGACAACCCGGTCGAGTATGTAACCAACGCCCTGAGCCCGGCAAAAGTGCAGTCAGTGCAGGTCTCTGAAGACAAGAGATCGGCGCTGGCTATAGTAGCACAGGGCCAGTTATCGCTTGCCATCGGCAAAGAAGGCCAGAATGTAAAACTGGCCTCGAAACTGACCGGAATCAAAATTGACATCAAAACTGAACAGGATATTGAACACGCAGTATCAGACAAGAACCCAGTTGAATAACAGCGCGGAGGCAATGGATGGGCATAAGAATACACGAAGCGAGCAAAAAATATAATTTAAGCAACAAAGAAATGGCAGACCTGCTGTTGAAGCTGGGCTTTGAAGGAAAAACCAATCCTCTGGCCGGCCTTCCCGACGAGATGATGGACGTTCTCGCGAAACATTTTGCTGCTCAAAAACCGGCAAAAGGTGCTGCCGTCAAGGCAAAAGATGAAAAAGAGCTGCCTAAGAAGCCAGCTAAGGCAGATTTGCCCAAGCCACAGCCGGCCCCTCCTCCTCCCCCGCCTCCCGTAACACCACCGCCAGCTGTTCGTCAACCGGCCCAGGAACCTCCTTCCGTGAAACCTGACAAGAAACGTGTCGAAAGCGAAGAAGAAGCCGGCGATCAAGCCTGTTCGCATCGAAGAAGAAGAAGAAGAAGTCGAAGTCAACAAGCAGATAACTATTATCAAAACCGTCCCGAAAAAGGACGTAGTGGCACCTGACAAGAAAAAGAGCGTAAAAACCAAAAGCAAACGCGCGCACTTTTCCAAAAAAGTTCAGGCCGAGTTACGGGAAGCTGAACGCCAGACCGAAGCAGTTCTCGACCGCAGCGGCAAACAGGCGTATGAAGAAGAAGATGAAAATGTACTGCCACGCATCACGGTGCCGGCAGACATTACCGTAAGCCAGCTCGCCAAATACCTCGAAGTCGATGCCATCGCCATCATCAAGAAACTGTTCAGCATCGGCGTCGTCGCCAGCCTCAACCAGCGCCTCGAAGACTCACACATTCAGCTGATCGGTCAGGAATTCGGCAAAGACATCGTCTTCAGTGAAGACGTTTTTGAAATTCAGGATACCGAAGATGCAGCCACCGACCTGCGTATCCGCCCACCGGTAGTCACTATCATGGGTCATGTCGATCATGGCAAGACATCGCTGATCGATTACATACGCAAGGCGCACGTCGCCGACAAGGAATACGGCGGAATCACTCAGCATATTGGTGCCTACCAGGTCAAG
>JAKJFO010000061.1:16680-20046 GCA_022704885.1 Candidatus Rifleibacteriota bacterium
CTCCAGGCCACGAGGCTTTTACCGCCATGCGTGCCCAGGGAGCTCTGGTAACCGACATCGCGATTCTCGTGGTCGCAGCCGATGACGGCGTACAGCAGCAGACAATCGAAGCGATCCACCATGCACAGGCGGCCGGCGTTCCCATCATCGTTGCCATCAACAAAATGGACAAACCAGAAGCAAACCTCGACAAGGTTAAGCAGCAGCTGATGCCCTACAACCTGATCTCTGACGATTGGGGCGGACAGACTACAATGGTGCCAGTTTCTGCCAAAACCGGTACGGGAGTCAGTGACCTGCTCGAAATGATTCTGTTACAGGCAGAAATGATGGAACTCAAGGCCAATCCGCACAAACCCGGCATCGGTACGATCATCGAAGCCCGCCTCGACAAAGGTATGGGCCCGATGGCCACAGTTCTTGTGCAGAACGGCAGAATTCAGATGAGCGATCACATAATCTGCGGCAGCTCGTTTGGCAGAGTTAAAGCACTGGTCAACGATGCCGGCAGCAGAGTACGCGAAGCCGGCCCGGCGTTCCCGGTCGCGATTCTTGGCCTCAATGAAGTCCCGAGAGTCGGTGACAAGATGGCCGTTGTCGAAAGTGCCAGATTCGCCCGCTATGTCGGTGAACTGCGTCAGAAGAAGGCCCGCGAAGAAAGACTTTCCCGCGAAAACCGCATCAAGCTCGCCGACCTCTTCAAGCGGGTTACTGAAGGCCAGGCCAAAGACCTCAATATCATCATCAAGGCTGACGTGCAGGGCTCATGCGGCGCCATGAAAGATGCGCTCGAGCGCCTGAGCACCGCTGAAGTCAAGGTCAACGTCATTCATACCGGCGTTGGCGGCATAACCGAAGCCGATGTCAACCTCGCCGCGGCCAGCAACGCGATCATTATCGGCTTCCACGTCAGACCGATGGCCGGCGTCGAAGACGCTGCCAAAGCAGAAGATGTCGAAATCAAATCTTTCCGGATCATCTACGATGCTATCGACGCAGTAAAACTCGCGCTCAAGGGCATGTACGATCCTGAATACGAAGAAGAAACGCTTGGCCGTGCCGAAGTGCGCAAGGTCTACAAGATCACCGGCGTCGGCGCCATCTGCGGCTCCTTTGTCGTAAGCGGCACGGTAACCCGCAATGCTCAGGTTCGCATAATTCGCGACGGCGTCGAAATCTACGAAGGCAAAGCAAATTCGCTCAAGCGCTTCAAGGATGACGTCAGAGAAGTCAACACCGGCTATGAATGCGGTATCGGCATCGAAAATTACAACGACATCAAAGAAGGCGATATTCTCGAATTCTTCAAGCTCAAAGAAATTGAAAGACAGATCTGACCGGCATGATCGTCGCCATCGGAACCTTCGAGATGCATTTTCCTGAGGTGCACAGCCTCAAGGAAAAGCGCCAGATTCTCAGAAGCCTGATCGACCGTGTTCGCGCCAAATTCAATGCCTCTATCGCCGAGGTCGCCGACAACGACCTCTGGCAGCGAGGAAGAGTCGGGGTCGCCATGGTCGCCAATGACCGTGTGCTGCTCGAACAGATGGCACAAAAAATCGACGACATCATGAACGACAACAGTCAGGCCCAAATTCTCGACAGTTACTGGGATTACATATGACCACCCGAAGACAGGAAAAAGCCAATTCTCTTATCCTGCGCGAGCTTTCTGAACTGCTGCAGCGCAAGGTTTCCGACCCGCGACTGCGTGGCGTTCACATCGTCAGTGTCGATATCAGCCCTGACTTTCATCTGGCGCGGGTGCTCTACAGTTTTCTCAATGACGAAATGAACGAGGAAGATGTGCAAAAAGGTCTCGATTCAGCCAAGCCTTTTCTCCGCCGCGAGCTCAAAAAGGTTCTGCAGCTGAGGGTTCTGCCTGAACTGGCATTCTTCTTCGACCCATCGATCAAGCACGGCGACCACATTCTCGAACTGCTCAAATCAGTCAGACCCCAGGACTGAGAGCGACCAGTCACCACAGGATTCACCGCAATGAACGTTTCATGGCCCGGCGCAGATTACGACCGACAGATCGAACTTATCTGCGAGCAGCTTATGCATGCCCGCAATCTCTTTTCGATCGCCCACCCTTTTTCTGATGGCGATGCTCTAGGTTCTCAACTCGCTCTTTACCATTTCTGCCGTTCAACCGGCAAAAATTGTATAACTCTCAATTTTGACCCTCTTCCTGACCAGATTTCATGGCTCTCCGGCAGCGACTGCAGCCAGAGTGAGCTGCCACCCGATATTAATTTCGATCTTGCTTTTCTCATGGAAACGACCGATGCGCGCCGCATGGGCGACCGTGTCAATTTTTTCCCGCGCGCCCGCACCCGCGTTCACCTAGATCACCACATCGGTGTCGTCGGTCTCGGCAACATAAATATACTCGATGAAAGCGCCTCCTCAACCTGCGAAATTCTCTACAACATACTCGAACGCACTGGCGTAAAACTCAGCCGTGAATGCCGTGAGGCACTCTATGTCGGCATCATGACCGACACCGGCAATTTTCGCTACAACAATTCGACGCCGCGCTCGCACGAAGTCATCGCGCGCCTGATTGCTGACGACCTCGTCGTCGATGACATTTACAAAAAAGTCTACGAACAGACCAGTTATAACCGCGTCGTCATGCATGGCATGGTCATGGCCCGTACCCGCCGCCTTCTCGACGGAAAAATCGTTGCCAGCTGGCTAAAGCTCGACGATTTCACGTCAATCGGCGCCGACGAAGTCGATGCTGACGGCGCAATCAGACATATCAGCTGCATCAACGGTATCGAAGTAGCCCTGCTCTTCAAAGAAATCGAAGACAACAAAGTCAAAGTCAGCTTCAGATCAACCGGCAATGTCGATGTCATGGAAATCAGCCGTAAGTTCAAAGGCGGTGGCCACCGTAATGCCTCGGGCGCTCAGCTCGACGGCAGCATCGAAGAAGTCATGGCCCAGGTTGTCGCCATAGTGACAGAAGCCCTGGAACATGCTCAGGGAGCGCAATAAATGTCTGACGGTTGCCTGGTAGTCTATAAACCGCGTGGCTGCTCTTCGCACGATATAATCGACAAGATCCGGCGTGTGTACAAGATAAAATGCGGTCATGCCGGCACCCTCGATCCAATGGCTCAGGGCGTATTGCTGGTATTCTTCGGGCGGGCGCTCAAGCTGCTCAATTTCATTCCACCCGAACATCTCGACAAAACCTACCTGATGAAGGTTTCGCTCGGCACCTGCACCGACAGCTACGATGCTACCGGCAAAGTCACCGCAACTTTCGACCAGCCGATCGACTTTGGCAGCGAAGCGCTGATGAATTCACTGCGCACTTTTGTGGGCTGTTACGAACAGACACCACCAGCC
>JAKJFO010000062.1:0-19716 GCA_022704885.1 Candidatus Rifleibacteriota bacterium
TCTTGCCGGTCGAAGGCGCCCCGACGAACACCGCATTTACGATATGATCGCGATAGACAAGTTCGTTCAGGAACTGGCGCGAGGCATAAGGATCAGAACGAACCAGAGTGCCCGAAACCGGCACAGCGTTGCGGTCGATATCGACTGTGCGGTTAACCGCATTTAAAGCACGACTGACATGGTCGCCATAAGGCTCACTCGAATAAAAGTGGGTAATGCCCTTATCGCGAAATTGCGAAAGAATATAGGCGTCGTGCATCTGCGTTATTTCAGGAGTATAGCCAACTTCAGTTGGGCCATCCCAGGCCTCGACCAGTCTGACCTGTGGATAAAGCTCTCTGATCCAGCGGGCGCGCACCGGCATCGGAATACTGTTCGGCTCAGGGCTCGGGTAAATCATGACATAAAGCTGATCCATCTCGCGCAATGCCGTCTCGATAACCAGTTGATGCCCTTTATGCAGCGGCGAATACTTGCCGAGGGTCATGCCGATCTTCATAGAGCCGGCTCCAGATCAGACATTTGAGCTTCTTCACTCGTCAACGCTTTAAAAGAGCGTCGCCAGCGCAACAAGCCGAAAGTAGCCATAATGAGAAACGCAATATACAAAACGCCGGTCAGATAAAGATCTTTTGTGAAATAAACCCCGATCGCGACAACATCGACGGCTATCCAGAAATACCAGTTTTCGAGTTTTTTACGCGACAGCAGCCATTGCGCGGTCAAACTGAAAACGGTGGTAAAAGCATCGGCATAAGGCAGAGCGGCATCGGTGCGACTGGCCATGAACCAGCCGAGCAACAGCGTGCCGGCAACAGAGCCTGCGATACAGGCAGCAAGCCAGGCCGGCAAAAGCCGCGTGATACGCGCTTCCTTGCGCAACCTGCCGCCATGCAGCCAGAAATACCAGCCATAGATATTCATGGCAACGTAGATCACGTGCAGAATCACATCAGAATAAAGTTTTGCCTGATAAAAGACGAAAATGTAGAGAGTAACCTGCAGAAGGCCGGTTGGCCAGCACCAGATATTCTCTTTTATCGTAAAATAGACGCATAAAAAACCGGCAATAACCGCTACAACTTCGATCGGGCTCATGCTTTGACATCTGCCTCGGTAAACTCGCTTGAATAGCTGACTTTCCTGCCCTCGCCGCTGTCAGCCGCCTCGATTTTCACTTCCATACGGCAGCCAGTGCCAAAAATCTGCGTCAAAACTCTGCGAATATCGGCTTCGGCAGCGCTGCCCCAGCCGGTGAATTCCAGCGAACGGTCGCGGCGCTGCTGCAGTTTGAAGCCGGCCAGCATAAATTCGCACATTGCCCTTGAAATATCGACGTTATTGATAAAGCTGTCGTCACTGCCAACAAAGACGACCGGCGCACGGCCCGACAGATCGAACAGATGCGGAACACCTTCTTCATAGCGCATAATGGCATAATCGCCGGTGCGATACCTGATAAGCGGCAAAAACGGGTTTATGCCACCGGTCACCGCGATTTCGCCGCGCTCGCCTTCTGGCATGGGCTCATCTTTGTCAGCATGGAGTATTTCAACATACAGATCGGGGCGTATCAACCGATAAACGCCGCTTTGCCGGGCCACCGCGATCATGCGGCATTCGGTCAGCGAATAGATATCGTAAACCGGGCAGTCGAACTGCTTTTCGAGACGCCGCCGCAAGCCATCCTGCAGAGTCATCGCCGATGAAACGAGCGCTTTCGGCTTAATCTTCGGGTTCAGCTCTGCCAGCGCAAGAAAGGTGAAAGGGTCGCCGGTCAGAATCTCGGGAGCATGCTTTTGCAGATAATCGATGCGATCCTGCGGCTTTCGCCAGTCGGCCGGGTTAAGGTTGATCTTCAAAACACCGGCTCCGCGCAGATAGGTTGACAGCGAAGCGTAAGTCAGCGTCGATTCCTGGTTGCACACCAGGCAGATCGAAACCCGCCCCGGGCCGCCTTCGAGACTTATTCCATCAGCTGCCAGTATCGCTTCTAGCTGGGCAATCCAGGTTGCCTGCGACACCGCGTCGAACAGAACATCCATCGGCGCACCGGTAGAGCCGGAGGTGTTGTATACCAGCATGTCTTCAGGATCACACTCGTCTGAAACATACTTCCAGGGCCGGCCGGCAATCTGCTCGCGCCGCAACGACGGCATCTGCAGAAATTCGGGCTGACAGGATCTGTATGCCGGCACGGTAGCACGGCACCAGCTGAGAAATTCAGGCAACCAGTCAGGCAAACTGTCTTTCTGCCAGAACTGCTGCGCTCTTACCCGCCCGGCGTAAGCATTTACCTGTTCCAGCTTTTCTGAGGTCAGGCGGTCGCCAGAGCCAAAGTTGAAAATCGGCGCGCTGCTGTCCTGGCGCAATTCTTTGAGAAAGCCCAGATTATCGAGCAACGGAAATCTTTCGTTATCAGACAATACTGCTACTGGTTTCATCATTCTCTTCCATATACGTTGGCGGCTTCGCGGGCACGCTGCTCTTCCATCTGACGGCGCAGCCGCTTTGCCCGCTCTTCGGCTGCTGCGGTCTCTTCGATCACTCTGATTCGCTTCACCGTGTTGACGGCATCGAAACGATCGAGAGCCTCATCTGAAGTTTCGCCGGCCGGCACATAGCCGCAGCATTTGAGTATCATGCGCGCCAGTTCTTCGGAACGCTGTTCATCGGTGACCCAGAGTTCACTTTTTACGTGCGGCGCAACAGATGCCAGTTGCGACCAGAAAACCTCATTGAACCAGCCGTTGTCGATTCTGGCAAAAAACGGGTGCGTGAGCACCCAGCAGCAGATCTGAATCAGCAAAAGTTCGGCGTTACTGCGACGATCGGCCGTCAGAGTGGCTTTTGCCGGTGCTGTCGGCTGCCGAATCAACATGCGCAAAACATCGTTCACCAGAGCTTCGCTGTTTACTTCGCCTTTACCGCGGCGAAGGGGTGCTGCAAGAAATTCCGCGGGGCAACGCTTGATGTGGTGAATCAGTTCAGATATGGTCGGCACTTCTGTCATTGTCGTTTTCCGGTTCTGTCGTAGAATTTTCGCGAAAATGCCCGGGCAAATGCCACAAGCTCTTCTTCTCTGGTAACATAATGAATCGTCCAGCCCATTTTTTCAAGTCGACTGACGCCCCCTGCACTGTATCCGGGGCGAGAATGCAGCACAAAGGTGCCACCGCCACCGGCGCGGGTCAGAGCTTTTTCGGCAACATCGTAGTTCGACTCCCCGTTCGGGGCCTTTGCATCGAGCATCGAAAAGATGTCGTCATCAGTCACGATCAGCAGATGCGTTTTAATCTTCGGCTTATCCAGATAAGGGGTCTGAAGGCGCGGAATACCGTATGCATATCCGGTTCCCAGATATGAGGTCAGCACCAGCATCGCCTCATGTTCTGAATTGACAAAGCCTTCGGATTCAAGAAAACTGCCAGGCTCCCCTGACAGACAGCACATGACCTTGGCACCGGCACGCAGAGCCGAAAGTGTGATGATCGAAGCAGCGCAGATCGGCCAGGAAAAGTTGTAGCGCGGATTACGCATCGAGCCTGAACAGTCGATCCCGACATAAAGGTTGTAAGGTTGTGCTTTGCTCGGAGTATCGGTATCCAGCGAAAAAACTCGACTGCGAGTGGTAACTCCCGGCACTACAACCGGCGAAATCAGTGTGGTTTCGAACCAGTCGAGCTCTTCTACCGGATCGCCCGGCTCCCACTGCTCGGTACCTTCGGGCAGCAGCTCAGCAAGCGGCGCGGCGTCTTCTTCAGGAAACGACACAAGATGCGGCATGGCAATTTCGCGATAATAGCGGATCAGCAGCTTGTTTTCGTCGGCAGACGGGTCGACCTGACGCATCATATCGATGTAGGTGCCGGGCTCTGAATACCTTTTCTGCGGCCCGGTTCCACCTTGAATCGAACGCATATCTGCAATCTCAGGTCGTTTGCTGCTGTCGCCGTCCTGATCGCCGTCCCCTTTGCCACTGCCTTGCAAAGCCTCGGCGCGGGGGTCGACGATGCCATCGAGTATCGATTCGTCGATTTCGGCCATGCCACCGACAACTTCTGCGCCAGCCCCCGATTTTTCGGCGTCGAGATAGCGTGCCAGTTCCTGGCGCGCCTTGTTGTGTTGCGCATCTTCGATAAGATAAGGGTAAGCCAGCATCGCAAAACGGCCGGCGCCATCGAGCCAGTTGCGGGCGTAACTGCGAATAAGAGACGCTGCCAGCGAGGCATCGGCATCGAGCTGCACTGTCTGTTTCCCGCCAGAAAGGTCGCCGCGCGACAATCCCCAGAGATATTCATAAGTTCGCATATACCAGATATGAAGAGTTGACTCGATTTTGGCATTCTGCTGGATCTTGCGATAAACCGACGCCATGTCGAGCTGATGAATGCGTTGCAATGTGTCGTTGATCACGAGATCGCTGTAAAGGTTCGCTACCAGCGGGGTTCGGTCTTCGATGCCGGCGAGGGCCAGTCGCATGCGACGAAAAAGACCAGCATTATCATAGCGGTTCGCCGGAATCAGCACATGATGGCCGATTTCATGTGCAAGAATCTGCACGGCGCAGTCGCCAACGCGGTGGCGCCGCACTGAGTCGAGGTCGATAACTACGCGATGATCGGTGAGCCTGATCATGGCGAAGCTTCCGGTCAGGCCTTCGAGTTGAGCATCCTGCGCCGACAAGCACCAGGTTGGTTCGCGCAAAGTAACGTATGGGCTCCAGATAGTGACTGCCTGTGGCCAGGCCTCGGCCCAGCTTTTTTTTAGACGGTTGACGGTGACTACCGTATCAGCCATCTACTGCTCCGAACAGAAAAACCGAATGCGATGACGCTGTGGTCAGAAAAAGTGTCGAATCGTGCTGTGCCCAGGTCGTAAGATCCTTGTAGCGGCCAAGTATTTTTGCCGCTTCGCCTGTGGCCGAAGAAGCCGGGGCGGGCGCAAAGTCAGCCGACCCGTCAAAGGCATCAGAGCACTCAAGCAGAACACAGCCAAAGCGATCGGCAAACACAACCCCTGTCAGCTGACCATCAGAAACAAAAACCATGTTATCGCGCAATATCAGACGGGGCGGGTGCATGAATTCGCCACCAAAGCCCTTGAAACCACCAACCGCGATACCCGGTGAAGGCTCACCTTTAGCCCACGGATTTTTTAAATCAGGGCCAAAAGTCATATCGCCGAAAATCGCTGAAATAATCTCGGGTTTCGGCCTTCGTTCAAAGTCGAGTTGCTGGCGAAGATGCGCCATGCCACAACGCCAGGCGGCAAAGCGACCGGCGACGAGCAACTCTTCAAGATCGACCACCAGCACCACTATTTTCTGCATCATGACGATCCAGGCCCGTGCTGCTGCCGTCGAGTGACGCAGAATCTTTTTAAGAGCAGCGGTAAGTGATCTGAGCAAACGCGCCGGGTTGGCTGCAGTCAACTTCGGGTTCAGCAGCAACAGGAGCCGGCAGGCCTGGTGCAGTTCAAAATCTGAGCCGGCGGCGCCAGATGTCAGAAAATCAATGGTGTCGCGAAACAACACATCAAAGACTTTTCGGCTGCGTGTTTTGTCGCGTTCATGAACCGCGGCAAAAATCGGCTCAACCACAGCTTTGAACCATACCGGAACAGCTGCCGGATCAAAGCGCTTTGAAATGGCAGCAGCCTGTCGCAATGCCTGGTTAAGTGAGTTGGCATTTTCACGCAACAGTTCAATAAGCGGTTTACAGACTATTTTTTCCATTTGAGCCAGCGCCGGTAATTGTTATATCTCTGATGCAGATATTTGAGCTTGAGAATGTCATCGGCCATGTGACCGTAGATTTTGCCCGATCTGGCCATTGTTGCCAGCTGTTTTTCGATAGCATTCATGCGCTTTTCAACTTCAGTTTTTGAGATGCCTTCGAGCCCGGCTTCAAATTCTCGCTCGAGATCGACAACCGGGTCTGATTTCTGCAGACCGAGCCGATAATATTCTTCGCAGGAAAGATCGAAAAGTTTGCGCAGCCAGCTGATGCGATCGACACGATAGGCTTCGTGACGCGGTTCATCAAAGAACGGCGATTCGAGATGCGGACTCAGCGTGTCATGCAGGACAAACGGAATGATCTGCCTGAGATCTTCAAGCTGAACGCTTTGCGAACCGCGAAAATACGCGAGCGCCTTGGCAAACTGAATTATAGTCATGAGTTTGCGCACCGACAGGCCATTTTTTGTCTGTGAGCCAAGATCGCGCACCAGATCTTTGCCTGATTCTTCACCCGAAAGAGTGCGAAAATCGAGACCAGAAAGCTTTGCCGTATCTTTCGTCATGTACTCGAGCATGGTCGAGGCTGGTTCGAAAAACTCGAAGTGACGGCAGAAAAATTCGAGCGGCCGGCGCACGTTGTCATCGATGGCAACCCGGCGAATGTCCCGGTTCATCTGCGACAATTCGGCTTCGCTGAAAATGATTTCTTCAGGAATCATTTCTTCGGGTCTTATCGCCAGCTCGATGCGCTTCTGCAGCTCTGATAAAAAGCGGGTATTGAAATGAAACGCGCGAATCACGATATCGATGCGGTCGCGCAAAGCCTCGATAACCTGATAAGTGCCGCCGCCACCATCATCGTTGGCAGTCAGATACCACGCGGCATCAGGGCATTCATAAACCTGGTCGAGTATTTCGGCATAGTTGTCGGCCAGCACGGTAAGCAGAGCGGACTGCGTTCGAGTCGGTATGCGGTTATATTCGTCGATAATCTTAACCCGCATCGACAGCCACTTACGCCACGAAATTCTGATTTCTGACATGCTGTCGGCCTTGACCATATCTGCCGGTAACGGGTGCCCGAGCAGATCGGCAATCGTCATCTGTGGCTGACCATGCTGAATGGCGCGCTTAACTTCGATCTGCGAATAACCGGCCAGCAGACCCATCAGTATAGCTGTTGCGGTTTTGCCGCGGCCGGGACCGCCAACAATTAGGCAGCGCCCACGCACTGCCATATTCAGCAGCGGAATCAGCACGAAACTCGAATAGCTCTGGCCGGTCGGCAGGGCCAGCTCGATTTTGCGGTCTCCCATCTGAAAGGTGCGCGGCGGCTCGTCGTTATATTCGAGATCGTAAAACGGGCTGATAATTGCGGTATTGGTGATCCAGAAATACGCCTGACGCAATTTCTCGTCGAGACCGCTGCCCTCTGAGCGACTTTCAGGCTGGTCACTCTCATACAGGTCTTCGATCTTGAATTCAGGGCGTGCCACCGGCGCCTGCGGATTGGTCGGCGAAGCCGGCACCCGTTGAAAAATTTCTTTTGCCTTGTCAAAAATACTTGCCATGTTGTTCCTCACTGGCTGAATTGTGACATGATTTCACCATTTATTCAATCAAGGTATTGTCACACCAGGATGAAATTTGAAATAATAATTTCTAACTGTTATAATCAGAGAATACTCCCACTTAATCACGCTCAATCCTGAATTCTGAAGTTAGCAGGTGAGATATGAAAAACCGCATTGCACTTATGCTCGCATTGTTCGTGCTGATACTCACGCAATCAGTGTCAGCCTGGTCATGGACCTGGACCGAAGGCAAAGATGGCATTCGCATCTATTACCCATCAGCCGGCTGGACATGGACCGAAGGCTCTGATGGCCGACGTGTCGTTTACCCGCTCGATGGCTGGACATGGACCGAAGGCCGCAACGGGCGCCGGGTGATTCATCCGGTCAGCGACTGGACATGGACCGAAGGCAAAGACGGCCGGCGCATCGTCCTGCCGTTTTCGGGCTGGACATGGACAGAAGGCAGCGACGGTGTTCGCGTAATCTATCCGTCAAGTGGCTGGACATGGACAGAAGGTCGTGATGGCCGACGAATCGTTTACCCCACCGATGGCTGGAGCTGGCACGAAGACGCCAATGGCAGAAGGATCGCTTACCAGATCAATGGCGACCCATATCTGCGGGCCGAAGACCTCATATACAACCTGCTCGTCGACAGAATTCCGCTGACAACTGAGCTGCAGCCTTTTTCATATCTGCTGATAGAACAGATGGGCATTGAATATCCGGGCGGTATTTATGATTATGAGCTGCGCCGCGCCCATGCAATGCTCAATGTCAACGATTTTTACGGTGCCCGCAACCTTTTCCGCCAGATCGCCAGCACCGGCAGTACCAGCGAAGTTCGCCGTGATGCGGCCTATTACATAGGCTACTGCACCGCGCAGCTGCAGGACTACTGGCAGGCCATCAGCGAATTCAGAGATTTTCTGGCACAGCATGACCACGAATGGAATCTTCGCCTGATCCCGGAAGCCCTGTACACTACCGGAATTCTGAATGAATACATCGGCCGAAACAGCGATGCAGCCAATTACTACCGCCAGTGCATTTCGCGATTTCCACAGACTCAGATGGCCGTGCAGGCAAAAGACCGCCTTACGGCAATCAACCGGACTTACCGATATTTCGCCGGCACCGAAGCAGCGCCCCCTGTCGAAATCGATCATGCCGCGGCCCGGCGCAATCCGCTTTTCAACCGCAGGCCGAGCAGCGCTCAGGTCGCACGCATCTGCCAGTTCATCTATGCGGTCGACAGAATGAGTGATGTAGAAAACGCGCTCAGCAAGCTTACCGATGCCGACAGACAATTGCAGACAGTAAAAACTTATCTTAAGCTTCTTGCAGAAAAGCGCCAGTTCGAAAATCTGCACCAGCAGCCGGCGCGCTGACCAAGAGGCTCAAATCGTAATTCCGTAAAATAAATACCCGGGGTTGCTTCAGTCAGGTTGAAGAACCCCGGGCGTTTTTTATGCCGCAATTGAGTTAAACCGTCAGCCGGGCTCAGGAAAAATGTTCCAGCGCTTGAGCGCAGCTTCGGCAGTCAGCTCGAATTCAAGGGCCAAACCAGATCGCGAGAAAGTCAGAACGATTTCATCACTGTCGAAATCTTCAGAACTGGCTTCGCCGAAAATCTGCTTCAGGTCATCTGCTGTGGTCTGCGCTGTGAACCGAGCAGTTTTCTTCAGACTCGGCTGGGAAAAATTGATTTCGAGACGATCCGGCAGATGTCTGTCTGGGCCGACAAAGAATGCGATGTAGCGAAGGCGCCCATCTTCAAAATCGATCTGAAAGCCATAGCGGGCATAAACAAGTTCGCAATAGTCGCGGCCACTCCAGCTAAATCGGTCTGGCCGCCCAAAGGCATGAACCAGATCGAATTCGCAGCCAAAATGCAGAGGCCCGAAGCTCAAATCCTTCAAGTCGAATTCAGGCATATCAAATTCAACAACAGGCCAGTCTTTTGTCGGGTCTTCCCTGCCCCAGCCAAAAAAATCTAATATCCCCATACATGAACTCCTTGTCTGTAGAAGCAACAAACATTTCACGCCATGACTGCCCTATTTTCTCACAGTTTGCGACGCCAGAAAAGAGCAGCTATTTAAGGCTTCTTATCCTGACCTCGATAGCACTATCCTCTTTAAGGAGTTCAACCAGGCGGCTGGGATCAGTTTCGCCATAATGATATGGGTAAACAATGCGGGGTTTCATTGCCCGCGCCAGATCAGCGACCATTTCCGGCGTCATCGTATAGGGCAGATTCATCGGCAGGAATGCCACATCGACATCTTTCAACGCCTTGAGTTCTTCGGTGTTTTCAGTATCGCCGCCGATGAGAATTTTCAGACCGTCTACGCTTATCAGATAAGCATTACCATTCCCCTTCGGATGAAATGGCTCGCCATTATCGCGCTTATGCACAATGTTGTAGGCAGGCAGGGCCTGAATGCCAATACCACAGGCTTCGAGCGAATCACCGTTTTTCATTACTGTTCCGCCTGGCAGTTTGCCGGCACAGATCTCGGTATAAATTATCTGAGTATCTGCCTTTTTGACGGCCTCTACAGCTGCGGAATCAAGGTGATCGGCATGCTCATGAGTAATCAGTATGAGATCAGCTTTCGGCAACTGATTGTAATCTGCCAGTCTGGACCAGGGATCGATGTGAACGACTTTACCGGAATGCTCGATGTACAACGTACCATGTCCGACAAATGTCAGCCTGACAGCTCCGCTGGCAGAAGGTATCACGTCTGTTTCATACGCAGTAGACGCAAAAGTGCAAACGCAGTTAAGACAAAAAAAAGCAGCAATACTTGCCAGAAGAACCTTCATAATGCCTCCTGTTTTATCTCTTCATTTCGAAAAGCTTATCAAACCGGAATCTGCCCACTTTTAACAAAGGCTGCGGTAAGGTCGACTGCCTCAGCTGTTTTTGCCGAGGTAAGAATTCTGGCCAGATACTCGAGATGAGTTGTGGCCGCCTGGTTACCAGCCTTCAAGGCCAGGTCATAACAGCCATATGCCAGTATGATGTGACGAAGATAGTCTTCTCTTCCATATAGAAACAGTTCGCCAAGATTGTACCATTTGCCTTCGCCTTCAGTCTTCACTCTGTCCTTGAGATTGTTAATATTTTTGGCAACTTTCTTGCTTATCTTCTTATGGTCTTCCAGCCATTTCTGCGTAGAACAGAGAGTCTCGAACAGCATATTGAAATTGATTTCACGCTCGATCATCTCCATATAGTTTGGCCTGGGGAGCTTGGCACCGAAATATTGAGCAAGATTCAGCCACTTATGGGCTTCTTTTAAATCAACCGGAACACCATTTCCTCTAAAATTGATCATTGCCCAGACGTGCATCGCATGCGAGTTTTCGTCCTCAATTTCGTCAAAAAATCTTTTCTTGATCCATTCCTGCTCGATTTTCAGCTCACACCCGGCGCTGACCTGATTCCAGGCAAACTCTACCGCAGGCAACCAGTCTCGTGAAATGGCAGTAATCAGCCAGTGGGTAGCCTCTTCAGGATTTTTTACAATGCCCGTGCCGGTCGCCAGTTTCTCGCCTAATCTGGCCATTGCCGGTGTATACCTGTCTTCTGAAAGACTTCGATAATATTTTTCCGACTCATTGTAATTAAGAAGAAACGTTTTTAAGGATCTTCCGTCAAGAATCTCGGCATATCTGAAGGTGCCTTCAAGCTCACCGTGCGCGCCATTGAGACTGTCGAAAATCCTTTTCCGCTTGTCAAAATCGCCCCAAAGTTTGCGCAGCATTACTCCAGATTCGTCCTGCGCCCGCACAATATCTTCCAGTGACAATTTCTCTGTAAGCGCAGATCTCAGAGGAATACTGGCAAAGTCGCCAAAATATGCTCCAACATTAAGCCACTTGTAGGCCTCTATGCGGTTCACTCCGATGACAGGGCTCTCCGAATAAAGCTTTCCGATTCGGGAAAAAGCCAGCGCGAATCGCCGCTGTGCCGCCTTTTTATACCACTCGAGAGCCTGCAGCAGATCGCGCGTCTCGATCGGGCCGGATTCATACATCTCTCCCATGCGAAACTGGGCCAGCGACATTCCAGCCTCAGCAAACGGTTTGAAACTTTCGAACGCTTCAGCATAAGACCAGTTCTCGAGCGCTCTTTCCGCTGCCATAAAATCGCGAATTTCGATATCTGATGGAAACTTTTTTTCTACCTCACGGCGCTTATATCTGTCTTCCCATTCATTCATCAAAAAACAGTTTGGGCAAACCGGGCGGCCCAGATATACCGGGTGATAATTTTTACGGGGGCCCTTACATGTATAACAAAACCTCAAAGACGGTTTGAGCTCTTCAAAAACCGCTGTATAATCCGCCTTTTCGGTATAGTAATCGATGTCATCTGCCCGCCAGATTTTAATAAAATACTTGCCGCAGAGCGGGCAGAACCACAATTCATCCTTGGGTGCATAAGGGGCGCTGAACTTAACCGGTGACACGAACTCCATGCGCAATTTTCCTCCGCAGAAGCAGAGTTGTTCACTGGTATCGGTTACTTCCATGCTTTCCTCATGTTGTGATTTTGCCTGTTGCCATTGAACGATCTGCATCAGACGTCTGCGAAACTTCTACAATTGCGATATTGCCCGCCTTAGCCATGGGCCCCTAACCTTGCTGCCGAACGGGCAAAAAACCCGTCTCATTCAATACATGCTTTATACTACAGAATTAACGCAGGATCGCCAGCAAATCAAGAAATATTTTGCGATCTGCCAGGCAAAAGCATCATGATTGTGGCGGTGGCGTGCGCACAAAGTGTGGCATAGCTGCAGGCAATGGCAGAGAAACCTCAACAAAACCGCCAAATTCGCCGCCTTCATACCACGGCGCCTGATAGATAAGCTTTTTCGTGCCGTTCTTCTCAATGGTATAGGCATTTACCTCAGGGTTTTTCAGCATTTCTACCAGTTTGCTCCGGGCAGGTTCGGGGTGGCAATCGAGCAGACTCGCCCCGATCAGCGCGGCGCCGCCGTATTTTTCGAACACCCGGCAGGCCTGTTCATTCATCTCAAGAACGACACCATTCCTGTCACAAACTGTTACTGCACCGGCAAACCCTTTTACCCAGTCTATCATTCAATTCCCTTTCGTCACGATCAGAATTATGACATATGTTCAATCTGCAAATATCATGTCATGGCCAAGCCGCGTCAAAACGCCGTTGAATCCATGTATTTCAGGCGGAAGCTCCGAGGCTCTGATAACCTTCATACCATTGGTCAGATCATGCGAAGTTATCTGAAAACTGTTGCTCTGAGCCGCCAGATGCAAAGTTGTCAATGTCTTCACCGCCGGTGCCTCTGAACCTATATGCTGACGTGGCCCGCCACCGAGTGCTCCGACCGACAGCATCTTGACACGCCCACGCTGCGCGGGATAAAAGGCATGATGATGGCCGCTGATATAGTAGTCAACGTTATAACTGTCGAAAAGAGCCCACATTGCATCGGCATCATGCAAAACGTCGCCGGGCCGGTTTCTTCCTTCAGAAACCGCATACATGGGAAGGTGCCCGACGACGACGCGCAAACGCGCATTTTTTGCCGCGCCGGTCGTCAGCTGCCTGACCAGCCAGTCTTTATGCGCAGGCTCGATACGGGCCGACGAGGCATCGATAACCGCAAAATAAACTCCAGCAAACTCGAAGCTGTAACAGGCGGGGTAGCACGAGTCGTCGAGATAACTCAAATCTGGCCGGCGTTTTCCAAAAAATTCTTCGGCAATCCGACGTTCATGCGCAAATTTGCTGCTGTTCGAGCCATCGTGATTGCCAAAAGCAAAAACGAATGGAATCCGTAACGATCGCAGACGCTGCCAGATCTTGTCGTCGAAGGCCTGCCACATAGCTTTCAGGTTGTCTTCGCTCAGCTTGAGATTCTGGCCGGCCACCATATCGCCGGCACAGATCACCAGATCTGGCGAAAGACTGGCAATGTATTCGAGAGCGGCGTCTACATGGCTGCTGTATTCGGTCGAGCCATAAGATTCATTGATATCAGATACAACAACGATGGTTATCGCCTTATCAGACGTGAGCTGGCGACTCTCGGCCGACGACGACGCGGCAGTCAGCAGTATCGCCACCATAAGGCCGACAAAAAAAATACCGGTCAATCTAATGATCATTTTTTCATTGATTATGCGTCGCAAAAAAATCATGCAGTTGTTACCTTATACCGGTCTATCATGTAAAATGACTGGAGTCAAAGCTTCAACAAATCAATAATATGACTTGTCGGAATTCATTCATGTTTATTATCGGAGAAAATTTAAGTATATGCGATACCTTTGGAGAGTACTTCTGATGTGTGCTTTATTGAATTTCGCGCTGCCGGTTCAGGCCGATCCCGTCAGCATGCCGACGACATGGGCTGCTTATCTCGAACAGGCCGACGCCATGCAGGCCCGTCAGTTGCTGCTGGTTTTCACCGACGCTGCCGAGCAGAACCGGGCCGAGCTTTTCTGCCTGGAAAATACCGGCACCAGCTGGAACATCGCCCTGCCGGCAATGCCCGCCTCGGTCGGCCGCAAAGGCATCGCTGCGCCTGGCGCCAAAAGAGAAGGCGACGGCTGCTCTCCGTATGGTCTATACCCAATCGGCATGGCCTTCGGCTACCAGGCTTCCTGCACGACCAGAATGCCATACCGTCAGATGAGCGCAGATGACATCTGGGTCGATGACCCGGCTGCGCCTGATTATAACCACCTCGTCAAAAAAGCCGCGACCACGGCAAAGTCATTCGAATACATGCGGCGCCAGGACAATCTTTATAAATACGGGCTGGTCGTTGAATACAACACCAACCCGGTAGTTGCCGGACATGGCAGCGCAATTTTCATTCATATCTGGAGCCGCTCCTACGGCCCGACCGCCGGTTGTCTGGCGATGTCTGAAGAAAATCTGCTCAAGGTGCTGGCTTTCCTCGATCCGGCCAAATCACCGAAAATCGGCTTTTTCCGCAAAGACCTCTGAAGGCGGCAGCTACTTTGCCTCCATGACCCATACGCCCGACCAGTCTTCAGGCGGCGGGTTAAGCTTCAAAAATTGCGCGCGCTCCACGTAAATCTTGCTCGGCTTGTCTTCGGGGTTGATCGCCAGACAGTCGCTGAACAGTTTTATCGCGGCATCCCACTTGCGGGCTCGATAAGCTGCCAGACCGTCTTTGAACATTCCCAGCACCTCACCCATTCCCGGAAAAGTCTCGCGGGTATGATACGAAAGTATCTCGTAGATGGCGACAGGTTGCGTCTTGCCCTTGACCACTACCAGATCGATCTCGCGCTGACGATAGGTGCCCTTTAGCCGGCGATTGGTGAATTCGCTGATCAGAATTCTGGTGCCATACTGCTTACATGCCGATTCAAGGCGCGACGCAAGGTTAACGCCATCACCGATGATGGTAAAATCCATGCGTTTGCACGACCCGATATTGCCCGAGACAACCGTGTCTGTATTCAACCCGATTCCGATATTTACGGGAAGCCGTCCCTCGGAAGTGCGCAGCCGGTTCCATTTATTGAGCGTCTCGACCATTGCAATGGCGGCCCGCACCGAACGGTCGGCATCATCTTCATGTGGCACCGGAATACCGAAAGCCGCCATTATCGCATCGCCGATAAACTTATCGAGCATGCCGTGTTCATGCTGAATACAATCGACCATCAGCGTGAAATATTCGTTGAGCAGAGCAACTGTGCCCTGTGGGCCAAGCTGTTCAGTCAGCGTCGTGAAGCCTCTGATGTCAGCAAACAGAACCGTAGCCTCGACATTGGTGCCGCCCAGAATCTCGGTGCCTGATGCCAGCAGGCGATCCGCTATCGCCGGGTCCATATAGCGAGACATCGTCGATTTCAGACGTTTTTCGTTGCTGATATCTTCGATGATGATCATTGTGCCGATGCGCTTCTGATCGATATTGAGCAGTGACTGCACGGTAAGATTGACCGAAAGTGTCTCATCACCGACCTTCAGCGGCGCATCCACCGAAGTCTGCTGCTCGCCAGTCTCGTTTACCAGACGCAGCTTTTCGAGCACCCATTCGTTGGCACCGATAAAAAAATCGCTTGTCTTCTTGCCGATTATCTCGGCCCCAGTTACTTTGAGTATCCTTGAGCACGCCGCATTGCAGGTGGCAATACGCCCTGCGACATCGAGAGTTATCAGACCATTCGACATTGACTCGAGCATGGCCTCGTTGTAATTCTTCATCGCCTGCACATCGGCGAACAGTTTGGCGTTTTCGAGCGCAATCGAAACCTGTGCGGTGAAGGCGCGCAGACGGGCTTCGTCTTCCTGCGAAAACGGGCCGCCATGTTTGTTGAGAACCTGGGTAACGCCGATGGTGCGGCCATTCTTATTGATGACCGGTACGCACAGAATCGAGCGCGTAAAAAAGCCGGTCTTCTTATCAAACGACGGGTTGAAGCGAAGATCGGCGTAAGCATGCGGAATATTGATCGTGCGGCTCGACTTGAAAACTGCACCGGCAATACCAGCATGGCTCGGCATTCTGATCTGAGTCGACTCAAGCCCCTGCCCTACTTCTGACCAGAGTTCATCTGACTTTTCGTCATGCAGAAACAGGGTCGAGCGCTCGGCATTGAGCATGCGGGTGGCTTCGGCCATGACGTTCTGCAGCAGTGAACCCAGCTTGATATCAGAAGTCATCTCAGAAACTACATTGATAAATTCAAGCTCCTGCCGGCGAATCGTTTCCATCTGCTCGATGAACTGCAGGCTCTGCAGCGACGGCGCACCCTGTTTCATCATCTCGCTGAGCAGGCGCATGTCTTCCTTGTTGAATCTGCCCTTCTTCTTGTTGAGAATCTGGGCAACCGCCATGATCTGCCCCTTGGCCGTCTTGATCGGCACACAGAGAATGTTGCGCGTGACAAACCCCGTCTGCTCATCGATATTCCGGTTGAAACGCGAATCGGCGTAGGCATCGGGTATGATCAGTCCCTCGCCGCTCGTAAAAACATGACCGGCAATACCACTTGTACTGAGAATTCTGATCTCGCGCATGAAATTGCCCATCGCGACCCGCGAATAAAGCTCATTGGTGTTGGGATCATTCAAGAACAGCGACCCGCGTTCGGCATTGAGCCGTGAGGTTGCCGTCTCAACCAGCATTTTCAGAACGGCATCGAGCGAATCCATCGCCGAAATCCGCCGCGAAATATCGAGCAGCAGCTCAGCTTCGGCCAGGCGCTTCTTCTGATCGCGCAGCAGAGATACACTACTGACGCCGGCAGACTTCTTTGCCGGACCTTTTTTATTCGCCCCTGTTTGCATGTTCAAACTCTCCCACCGCCTGAATACGAACCACTATCAGGATTTAAGCCGATCGATAACCTCACGCATCGACTGAACCGTGGCGTGCAGCTGCGAAACTTCGTCAGCAGCCCGCAACCGTTCCTTCTGAACCGCGTTTTCTTTATCGGCGCGCGCAGCCTCGAGCTCGTCACGCAGTCTGGCCGCCATTTCCCTGAGCTGTTTGACCTCGCCGGCATAGGTGGCATGCGTCGCCTGCACTGCCGCGCTCTTCTCTGACATCAGGTTTTCGAGCTGCGAACGCAGCTCCGAAATATGCCGTTTCAACTGGTTGATCTCATCCTGATTGCCGGAAATCGCCCGCTGCACCTCCTGCTCGCGCCGGATATGCGAGCGCTCGAGCTCGTTGCGCAGTTCGCCGATGGCTTCTTTGAGCATCGCGACTTCCTGAGCAGAATCACGCCGGGCCGCCTGCACCGAGTCTGATGTCATGAGGCTCTTCTTTTCGAGTTCGCTGCGCAACTCGATAATCGTACGCTGCAGTTCGCGCACCTGCAGCTGTGCCTCATTGTTATTGACTGCCGCCTCGACCGCGCCAGATGTTTTCACGCCATTTCGCCTCTCATATACTTTTGGGCAGACTGCATTCTATCTGCCATAATGTTTGTCCTGACTTTTATGTACGATATCACCCCACCCCAGGCATGTCAATTTCACTGTCAACCACAGCTCAAATGCTTTAAAATTGCTGCGGGGGTTGCGGTATAATGAAACACAGAGCGCACGAAAATTATCGAGACTTGAAAGGAACCGCCATGGCTTCGCGAAAAGAATGCACCGTAGCCGATATGATCAGGGCCCTCGAAAAGCTGGACCCGGCTTTGCCGGTCTATGACCATTACTTCGATGAAGAAGAGAGTGCCGAAGTATGGTTCAACGTTGCAAAACCCACTCCGAAAAAGAAAACCATCTACCTGACTGCCCATAAACAGGGCAAAAACATCAAAGTACAATGGACCGACGACAAGTCTTCCGGGCAGGTAATCGAACAGAAAAAGGTCGTCATCCTCTACCCGCCGGCCAGCAATGAAATAGAATTCGGCTGATTTACTGTCGGTTGCAGAGATCGTGATAGAGGCCGCGGCGGGCGAGCAGTTCAGAGTGAGCACCGCGTTCAACGATTTCGCCATTGTCGATGACACAGATCATGTCGGCGTTGCGAATTGTAGCCAGGCGATGCGCGACGACGATGGAGGTTCTGTCGGCGAGCAGCTTCTGCAAGGCATCCTGAATGAGCAGTTCGGTCAACGTATCGACACTGGCCGTCGCCTCGTCGAGAATCAATATGCGCGGGTCGGCCAGAATGGCGCGCGCTATACAGATCAGCTGTCTCTGCCCGAGCGACAGATTGACACCGCCTTCGAGAATCTTTGTGCCATAGCCTTTGGGCAGATCGCAGATAAAGCCATGCGCATTGGCAGCGCGGGCGGCATTTTCGACTGCAGCCTGCGAAGCGCTCGGGCTCGAAAACCTGATGTTATCGGCTATCGTACCGGTAAAAAGAAAAGGATCCTGCGGTACCAGCCCCATCTGCCGCCGCAGCGAACGCTGGGTCACCTGACGGACATCGTAACCATCGATGAGCACAGCGCCCTCGCCGACATCGTAAAGTCTTGCGACCAGGCTGGCAAGCGTCGTCTTGCCGGCGCCGGTAGGGCCAACCAGTGCCACGGTCTGCCCTGGCTCGACGATCAGATTGATATCGTGCAGAATCTTGCGGTCAGCCTGATACTGAAACCCGATCTGACGGAACTCTACCTTACCGGTTATCCTCGGCATGTCGATTGCCGCCGGCTCATCATAAATCGTCGGTTTCGTGTCGAGCATTTCGAGAACTCGCTCGCCGCCAGCCATCGCCGACTGCATTGTCGTATAAATCTGTGAGAGATCCTGAATTGGCTGAAAAAAGCGGCTTACATAAGCAAGAAACGCCACCACCGTGCCGAGCGTCAATTCGCCACGTGCCACCGCAACACCACCGAGCCACAAAACCGTTGCCGTCGCCAGAATTCCAAGAAAATCGACGGTTGGCAGAAAAATAAACGATAACGACATTGCTTCGATGTTGGCATCTCGATTGGCGCGGTTGACTTCTTCAAATTTTTCCGAAGAGACACCCTCACGCACAAACGCCTGAATTACGCGAATTCCCGAAATGTCTTCGGCCAGACCGCCAACGACCGCAGCCACCCGCTGCCGCGTCTTGCGAAAAGCCACCCGCGCGTGCCGCGAAAAGATCCAGGTTGCCAGCAGCATCAGTGGCAAGACCGCGAAAGTCGCGAGTGCCAGCGACAGGTCGAGCGAAAGCATTACCGCCACGATGCCGGCCAGCACCACGGTATCACCGATAATCGTTGCAACACCTGACGACAGCAGGTCGTTGATCACCGAAACATCGCTGATTACCCGCGAAATCGTCACTCCGACAATATGCGAATGGTGATATGACACCGGCAGGGCCTGAAGATGGGCAAACAGCTTTGCCCGCAACGAAGTCAGCACCCGCAGCCCGATCCATGACAGCAGATACTGCTGCAGCGACGTGGTCACATAGAGCGCGACGAACACTACGGCCATGAGCAGCGTTGTATAAAACAGACCGGTGCTGTCACCGCCGGCGATGTCTTCGTCGATGGCGATTTTTATAAGATAAGGCGAGGTCAGCGCCAGAACAGAACTGATCAACATCAACAACAAAGCAGCGACCATACGCGCCCGGTGTGGCTTCAAAAATCCCAGCAACCGGCGCAGTATGCGCGGATCGACGGTCTTCCCGGCCGCGTCCTGCCCGAAACTCTGCATGGCGTCGCGCGGCCCCATCGCTGACCCGGCGGAACCGAATGAAAAGCTCATAAGCCACCTGCCTTTTCCTGCTGATAATAAAGCTCGGCATACAATCCTGAGCTTTTCAGCAGTTCGTCATGCGTTCCCCGGGCCGCTACCCGGCCATGGTCGAGAATCATGATCATATCGGCCTTTTGCAGCGTGCTCAGTCTTTGCGCAATGACAAAACA
>JAKJFO010000062.1:19726-19978 GCA_022704885.1 Candidatus Rifleibacteriota bacterium
CCGGCCATCAGATGATCGAGAGCGAGCTGTATCTGCCGCTCCGTCGCCGTATCGACACTGGCGGTGGCATCGTCGAGAATCAGAATACGCGGATCGCGCAGCAGGGTACGCGCAATCGCCACCCTCTGTTTCTGGCCGCCAGAAAGCGTTACGCCACGTTCCCCGATCAAAGTATCGTAACCTTGCGGCATTTCACTGATAAAATCATGGGCCTGGGCCGCGCGCGCAGCCGCTATCATCTCCTGCTCGCCT
>JAKJFO010000063.1 GCA_022704885.1 Candidatus Rifleibacteriota bacterium
TACGCGAACCTGTCAAGCTCGATGAAATCGAGTTCATGGCCATCGGCCGCAAAAAACCAGCCAAAGCCTGAACCGCCAAGAGTTATCCGCAGTCGCCCATAGGATGTGGGTGATACTTGGGCGAAGTGCCCAGGTGATTGCGCCGATTGTCGCAGATTCAGCGCTTTTTGACTTCGCGGGGCGACTCATGGTGTGCATGAGTCGCCTGGAAAACAGGCCTCGCTATTCAGCCGATCTTGCTTGTGCAGTTTTCGTTAATCCTTGGTTTCTGTACTCTATCCAATGATGACTGCTCTGTATCACTGGCAAATTTCCGGCAGAGCGATGCTGAAAAACTGGCACTGTCGAAAATCTGGCGCTGTACCCCTCTACCGCAAACCCAGCATCTGATCGAGCTCACGATAAATATTTAACTTTGGCATGCGAATTGCTTAAATATGCTCACAAGTTTGAACGATATAAATTCTAATAAGAGTTTTAATAAGTTTATCAGGAGGGTGTTTATTATGCGTAAGGTAATCATGAGTTCAGTTCTCGCTCTTGTTCTGTGTGCTGCTCCTTCATTTGCCGGTAATCCCGGTCAGTCAGGCCAGTCAGGTCAGTCTTCTCAGTCTGGTCAGGCAACTCAGGTAGGTCAGTCAGGTCAGGCCGGCCAGGCTAATCAGGGCGGCTGCCATAAACCCGGTTTCTTCAAGAAAATGAAGCAGTCTTTCAAAAAGGGTTTTCAGGCTGGCAAAAAAGCCGGAACCAAAGCTTTTGACGCAGTTCAGAACAAAGTAATGGACAGCGGCGTAGCTGTAAAGAAAGCTGTAACCGGCAAGAAATGCAAGACCTTCGTAAAAGGCCACTACGACAAGAACGGTAATCACACCAAGGGTCACTTCAGAAAAGTAAACTGCCACAAGCCCTGCAAAAAATAAGCAGAGTATTGTTTTAATCAGGGCAACGGCCCTGTTCTAATAAACACCTTTGGGCTCCGGTCGATCAGGCTGGAGCCCGAAGGCGTTTTAGCGCAAAAAATAAACTGTTATACATTGTGACTTTACTGTTGTAAAATCAGCTTATGTGATGATTGTCGAGGAGGAATCAGAGGTTGGTCGAAGCAATTCTGGCCATGAGCCTGATCGAAAAAGTCTTTTTAACCTGTGCGCTTTGCGGCACGGTGGTTTTTACCATCAGAATGATTCTGATGTTTTCAGGGCTGATTTCAGCTGACACAGACGGCGAGATCGGTCATGACGCACCAGACGCCGCCGGCGAAATCGCCGACGATGTACATGATGATATCTCGCACGACATCGTTGCTGACGCTGATTCTGGCGATTCCGGCGACATGGTTGATTCTTCTGATGGCGACCATCATGTGAGCAGCTCGGATGTCAGCTTTCATTTCATATCGGTTCAAGGGCTGACTGCATTTTTTATGATGTTTGGCTGGGTTGGTCTGGCGCTGATTCGTGACAGCGGCATGCCGGGCTGGGTGGCAACCCTGGGCGGGGTTGTCTCAGGCTTTGCCATGGTCTGGGTACTGGCGCAGATGTTCAGATTCGTCGGGCGCCTGCAGTCTGATGGCACAGCTCGTATAAAAACTGCTCTTGGCACCGGTGGCTGCGTTTATCTGCGTATTCCGGCAGAAGGCACCGGGCAGGTTCAGGTCGAGGTAGATGGCCGACTGCGCATTTACGATGCTGTTTCCTCAAAAAAAGAGGAAATTAAAACAGGCGAACAGATAACTGTTGTATGGATACAGGATAATGGTATTCTGGTAGTTGAAAAGGATAACAGGGACGAAGGAGGAAAATTATGTGGCCGGTAGTTGCAGCTGTAGTTGTTGCCTTACTTTTTTCGACGTTTGTTTTTCTGGCGACGAGGTTCAAGCGTTGTCCATCGGATAAGATCCTGGTAATTTACGGGAAGGTGGCCGAAAATCGCTCGGCCAAATGTCTGCATGGCGGCGGTGCGCTGGTATGGCCGCTCATTCAGGATTATGCCTACCTCAGCCTGACGCCGATGACGATCAGCATTCCGTTGCAGAATGCTCTGTCGTTGCAGAACATCCGCATCAATGTGCCTTCGACTTTTACCGTCGGTATCAGCACTGACCCCAAGATCATGAACAACGCCGCCGAGCGTCTGCTCATGCTGTCTTCATCGGCCATGGAAGACATGGCCAAGGAAATCATTTTCGGTCAGCTTCGCCTGACAGTTGCTTCGCTGACTATCGAGCAGATCAACCAGGACCGCGAAAGCTTTCTTGAGTCGGTTCGCAAGAACGTCGAGCCCGAGCTCAACAAGATCGGTCTGTATCTGATCAACGTTAACATCACCGACATCACCGATACTTCTGAATATATCGAAAGCATTGGTAAGAAGGCCTCTTCAGAAGCGATCAACAAAGCTAACATCGACGTAGCCCAGCAGAAACAGCTCGGTGATATCGGCGTTTCGGCAGCAAACCGCGAGCGTGCCATTCAGGTTGCCCGCAACCTTTCCGAAGCCGACAAGGGTGAGAAGGATGCCGAAGCAGACCGCCGCATTTTCGTGCAGAAGAAAGAAGCCGAGGCGGTAATCGGTGAGGCTGCAGCCAACAGCGAAAAGACGGTTCAGGTCGCCAAAAAGCTTGCCGAAGCTGAAATGGGTGAGAAAGAAGCCGAAGCACAGCGCCGTATATATGTACAGCAGCGCGAAGCCGAAGCGATCGAAGGTGAAAATAAATCGAAGGCTTCAATCGTAATTTCGAACTCAGAGCTGGTCGTCAAAGAGGCAGAAGCTCGCAAGAAGGCCGAAATCGCGGTACGTGAAGCTCAGGTCGAGATTCAGAAAGCCCAGTATAAAGCGGAGCTTGAGCGCCTGACCGCCGAAGAAATCGTTCAGAAGGAAATCGACAAACGCAAGATCGAACTCGATGCTCAGGCCGAAGCCGGCAAGATCAGCATCGAAGCCAAGGGTAGCGCCGATGCATTGCTGCTCAACTATCAGGCTGAAGCCGAAGGTGTCAAGAAGGTACTCGAAGCCAAGGCTCTCGGTTATTCTGAACTGCTCAAGAGCGTCAACAACGATCCGCGCGCACTGGCGACCCTGCTGATGGTCGAAAAGATCGAATCTATCGTCGAAAAACAGGTTGAAGCGATCAAGAATCTCAAGATCGACAAGATCACCGTCTGGGATTCCGGTGAAGGCGGCAATTCATCGACTTCGAACTTCGTGTCGAGCTTTGTTAAATCGCTGCCACCGCTGCAGGATATCGCTGGTATGGCCGGCGTCGAGTTGCCCAGCTATCTCGGCAAGGTCATGCCTGACGAGTCGAAGCATGAAACACAGCCGCAGCAGGCAGTAGAGCGCAAACAGGCCCGCCCGGCCGCTCCGGCAAAATAACCACCGGCTGAAACAAGTCTTATAACCACGGGGCGACTCTTTAACAGAGTTGCCCCGTGGTCATCTTCAACTGTTTTCCGGCTTGTTGATCTCGGCTTCGAGCTTTTCGAGCTGGGCAAAAAACTCGTTGAAAGCCGTTTCGAGCTGACCTCTGATTTTACCGGCCAGCTCACCATTGCCTTCCTTGAGTGCCAGTTCGAGTTTTGCCGCAAGTTCGGCGGCGCGATTGCCACCGAGATTGCCGAGAGAACCCTTGATTGTGTGCGCGTTTTGAGCGGCGGCGTCAAATTCGCTTTTCTTTATCTGTTCCTGGATTTGCCTGTCGAGGCCGGTATAGTTAGTATAAGCCGCCTTTACCAATCGGCTTAACTGCTGTGGTTTGCGTTCAAAAATGCGCCTGATACGCTCGCTGTCAAGAACGACGTCAAGAACAGAGTCATCATTTTTGCTGGCGGACAGGTTGTCGGCGGCTTCTTCGCTGTCGACTGCAACACCCGGACTGGCGAATCTGCTCAATATGGCAAGAAGCTGCCTTGCTTCGACTGGCTTGGATATGTAGTCATTCATACCTGAATTTATACACTTCTCACGGTCGCCCGGCATTGAATGTGCTGTCATCGCAATTACCGGCAGATCTTTGAGCTCGGGGTTTTCGCGTATCAGCCTGACTACTTCGAATCCATCCATCTCCGGCATCTGGCAGTCGAGCAGAACCACGTCAAATCTGCCCTGTTCAAGATGCTCGAGGGCAACTGCTCCTGAGCCGGCAAGTGTAACCTGACAGCCCATCATCTCAAGAATTCCATGAGCAACTTCCTGATTGATTTCGTTGTCTTCGACCACGAGAACGCGCAGGCCAAGCCGGACGTAGGTGGTTTCGGGTTTGATAGAATTAAATCGACCTGACTTTTTGAGTTCATAAAGCCTTCGCTCAGGTCTTTGCAGAATTTCGAGCATGGCATTGTAAAGCTTGGAAGTGGTTACCGGCTTGCTGAGCAGAAATATCGTCGAGAAATCCTGGTCGCGGCTGTCGATCGATGCGAGCTGGCGCGGCGTCATCAGGAAAATGCTGCCGGTGACGTTGTCGGGTTTCTGATATTTGAGGTGCTCAGGCAACTGTTCTCCAGGTGGGAAGTCGAAAATAGTCACTACTGGATTTTTTGAGTCTGATTCAGACTGAATTTTTGACGGAAGCTCGTCATAGCTGACTCTGCTGCAGTCTATGTTCCAGGAGCTTATTATTTCGCATACCGTATCGACAACCGGGCTGTTATTGCCTGCTACGAAGGTTCGCAGCTTTTCGGGGAACTTTGTCGGGACGGCAGGAGTTTCTTTAAGCAGCTCGAGAGTGAGGGTAAAGCTTATTCTGGTGCCCAGACCGGAAGCGCTTTCGAGAGAAATTTCGCCGCCCATGATCTTAATCAGTTCCTGACAGATTGTCAGCCCCAGTCCGGTTCCGCCAAAACGCCGGGTTATCGAAGAGTCGGCCTGACTGAACTTTTCGAAAACCTGCTGCTGTTGTTCATTGTTCATGCCGATACCGGTATCTTTTACCGAGAAACTGAAGCGCCCGGCTTTCCCTTCATCGATGACTGTCGCTGCAACTTCGACGATGATAAAGCCTTCCTGAGTGAATTTAACTGCATTGCTCAACAGATTGGTCAATACCTGCCGCAGCCGGCCACCGTCGGCAACGATCTGATCTGGTGCGGCCGGTGGGTATTTGAGAATCACTTCGATTTTCTTTTTCTCGGCGAGAGGCTGCATCAGGCTGACTACCTCTTCAAGCAACCGGCGAAGGTTTATGCTGTCTTTTTCGAGAACGATTTTTCCGGCTTCGATTTTTGACAGGTCAAGAACGGCATTGAGAATGCCGAGCAATGACTGCGATGACCGGTAGATCAACCCGGCAAACTCCCGTTGGCGATGATCGAGAGTGGTGGCCATGAGCAGTTCGAGCATACCGAGAATGCCGTTCATCGGTGTGCGGATCTCATGTGACATGTTTGCGAGGAATTCGCTTTTGGCCTGGCTGGCCAGTAGCGCTCGATTGCGTGCCTCGGTGAGGTTTTCCTGCAGTCGTCTTGTTTCTGAGATATCGATGATGATGCCGTAATATCGGTAATCAGCCAGCTCAGGGTCTTCTACCTGAGTGCCGATATTGACGAACCATGAATATGAGCCGTCAAAATGGCGCAGACGGCAGTCGAAGCGCAATTCCTTGCCCGAAACGAGAAACTTGCGAACCGCTTCTTTGGCGGCCGACAGATCGTCGGGATGAATGACCTGATACACCGACTGAATGTTGGGAGAGAAAATTTCGGGGTTGTAGCCGAGCAGCTTTTTGATATGTCGTGACCAGTAGAATCTGCGTTCTTCCGGCACGTATTCCCAGCTGGCGGCGTGGGCTGCAGTCAGCGCATGCACGTTCCTGCCTTCTTCCATGCGCAGAGCCATGTCGCGCTGATGTTCGACACTGGTGTTTCTGAAAAAGCCGATCAGACGAAGATGTACATGGTTGGCATCAAAATAGTTGCGGCCGATGAAGGAGTGCCAGGCATATTTTCCGCTCTGGCTCAACAGTCTGACTTCAAACTGACAACTTTCGGCATCGGCGATATTGCGTATCAGATGACGGTCATCGTCGTGAAGTATGTCGAAGCCAAGTTTGCGCTTTGCTTCTATCTGCTCACGCCCGAGATAACCAAGATTCAGATAGAGGTCGTCAGGTGTCATGTTTTCGCCGTTTTCGAAATCGTATTCCCACAGATACAGTCCGGCTGAATCAAGCGCAAGTTTGAGGCGATCGCGATAATTCACCAGCTGGACAAAATCGGTGCTGCGCTCGATCATCGAGCCGAAGATTTCGGCTGCCAGCTCAAGTGCTGCCAGTTCGAAGTCAAGCCAGCTGCGGCTGTTGTTGAGTATATGCACTTCGAGACAGCCCCAGAACTTTTTGTGTACAAATACCGGTATGATCAGCAGCGATTTTATGCCCATTTTAACAAGCTCTGCGATAATCGGCCCAGAAAACTCGGTAGTGCTGCGGCCTATGCAATTTCCGGCCAGCAGACGTGAATAGTGCTCTCTGATGACGACTTCGATCATATTCGCGGTTTCTCTATGGCACTGATGCTGGTTGCGGCAATAGCATGAAAAACACCGGAAAGAGGGCCTGCTTTCGCCTGTTTTTTCGTTGAATTCGTCGTGTCGTATCATACCGATGCGATCGGCTCCAATCGCTTTTGATATGGCATCGAGTGCAGCCGGCATTGATTTTTCAACCGAAGATTCAGCTCCGACTATCAGATGGGCTGCTTCTGCGATTCCTGAAATGAGCCTTTCACGTTGTTCCTGAAGCTGGCGGGCCCGGTAACTGACCGATATGTCGCGGATGATGCCGATGGAAACGGGCTCCTGAAGTCCGTGCAATGGGCAGGATACCTTGATGATCTCACCGAAAATCGTGTTCGCTCCTGCTATTTCTATTTCTCTGACCACTTTTTGAATGGTCGATCTGTCACCCGGCAAAATAGCGATATCCAGAAAAGGCGGCGTTTCTCCGAATATTTCACTGTCGGATCTGCCTCTGATATCGTCTGCGCTGAATTTGAAAGCACTGGCAAAAGCCTGGTTGCACATCAGGTAATGTCCTGCCTGGTTTTTGACGAAGATCATGTCTGGCAGAGAATCGACCAGATGTTTGAGAAAGCCGCGCTGACTGTTGAGTTCTTCAGTTACATTGTGCAGCCTGAAGTTAAGCTTGAGCAGATAAAAAACCAGAGAGCCCAGAGCGAGCAGGGTTATTGCCAGGCCGGTCAGCCAGCGTCGCAGACGTTTTACCAGAAGGTTTATCAAAGAGCTTTCGCTGCGGAAAGGCTCAAGGTTGAGTGTCTGCATCAGCTGGTGAACCTGTGAATAATTTGCCGGAAAGCCCCAGGTGATTTTTTTGGGTTCATCAACATTCGACATGCGCAGCAGGTTGAGCGTAACCTTTTCCACCAGATGGGCCGGAGTGTGACTCACTCTGGCAAACGACCACTCTGGATATAGCCTGGTCGAGCAGGCGAATGGCAGATCTTCTGTGTGCAGATACAGTTCGCGGCTGTAGCTGATGTCAGCCAGGTTGAGCTTGCCCTGAGATGCCAGCAGTTCGAGGCTGGATGTGCGGCAGATGCCGACATCGGCTTTTCCGCTGAGAACTTCGGCAATGATTTTACTGGTATCGATGTGGTTTACTACTTCGCGGGCGGCGTTGCGCAGATCTATGCCACGTTCGGCAAACTCACGGGCCGGTGCCAGCCAGCCGCCAATCGAATTCAGCGGGCCGGCGGCAATCGACTTGTTTCTGATATCCCACAGCGATTTGATTTCTTTGTTGCCGGCACGCCAGAAGATTACCGAGCCGAAAAGATTGTCGAATGCCTCGATCTTTTCGTTTTCGCGGCGCAGGGTCGCGATTACCGTGAGTTGACCATCCATGTCGAGCTCTACGTTAAAAACCGGACTGGCGATAACGAAATCGACTTTGCCGTTGGCCACAGCCTGCTTGAGTTCTGACCATTGGAGCATGACCATCTTGAAATCATGATCTTTGACCTGGCGGTTGAGAAAGTCGATGGTTTCCTGCCATTCGTAATCCCAGCCACCGATACTCTCTTTTTTGAGAATGCCGATTCTGATCTCTTTTTTTATCGGGTCAGCGAAGCCTGATTCTACGATGAACAGAGCACTCAAAAGCAGAAAGAGCAAAAATTTTGTTCTGTCTTTAAACATTTTTTCCTACTTTCTGGAACCTTTTCAAGAATACCACAGTCAAACATTCTGGAAAAAGAAAAAACCCGCCTTGCGGCGAGTTGATTCGATAGTTTTGTAAGTCCCTCTCTGAACGTTTCTCCCACTAATCTCTAATCCCCTTTGCGTGACCGCACAGCCTGGTGCGGTCACTTTTGTCAGAGACCGGTGAGAAGAAAAAGAGCTAAATCGGAGTTCCGCAGTCGGGGCAGCCTTTCCATTTGGTATCGACGGCGCGGCCGCAGTTGCGGCAGGCATGTCTGAGATGGCCAAGGCAGAACGGGCAGAAGGTAAAGTTGCGCCCGACCATCTTGCCGCAATGAACGCATGGCATCATGTTTTCCTGGCGCACATGAGCGGGCAGTGCTGATTTGGCTGGGGCCTCGTCGCGTTCGCCGATCTGGCTGAGCGCCAGGATTGCTGCAGTTCTGACTTCTTCGGCTTCGTCGTTGAGCATGGTCATCAGCGGTGCGAGGGCGCGCTTGTCGCCAAGTGCGCCAAGAGCCTGGCAGGCAGCCGAACGAACTGATGCATGGGTGTCCTGCAGACATTTCACGATCTCTTCAAAAATGCGTGGTTCTTTTGACTGACCGAGCAGCTTGACCGACCAGTAGCGGGCATCGACGTTAGAGCCGTTGATGGCCGATATCAGCTCATCAGAAGCGCCAAGGCCCTGTGAATAAATTGCATCTGCGGCGGTTTTTCTGATGATCCAGGATTTATGCGCGAGGTAGCCAACGAGAATGCGGTGTGCCTCGGTGTTTTCGATCATGCTCAGAGCTTTGATTGCTTCAAGCTTTGATTCCATCGGGCCGGTCTCGACGATTTTGGCAAATTTTGCTGTCAGTTCGGGGTTTGCCTGCTGTGCCAGCAGCTTGACTATCCAGTATTTGGCCTCGTCTGAGCTGTTGTCGAGAGCTTCGACCACTGCCGGCAGGTTGTTGGCGAAAATGCGTTCAAGGCTGTCGTAAGCTGCTTTGCGCACTGGCCAGTTCTGCTCTTCCAGCAGATGCAGCAGAGACACCACCATGCGCGGGTCGTTGACGTTCTGGGCCGCCCGTATTGCAGCCAGTCTGATCTTTTCGTTCGAGTGTTTGAAAACTCTGACGAGATACTGCACAGCTTCGCCGCCCATGTTGCCAAGGGTCTGCACCATCCAGTAGTCGACGTCTTCCTCGTTTTCCGGGATCATCTCCATGAGCTTCTTGAGCGAGTTGGCTCCGAGTTTGCCGAGAATGAACGATGCCGAGCGGCGCATCGACCAGTTGTCAGAGGTCAGTGCCTTAACCAGATAGGGCAGTGCATCGTCTTTGAACGAAAGCATGGCTTTGCTGATATCGAGCAGCACATCATCGTTCTTGCGGTCGATGGTTTCGGCAAGTATGGGAAGCGCTTCGGCCGGCGTCAGGCTTCTGATCTCGGCAAGTGCGTTCTTGCGGATCTCTGACTTTTCGCTGGCGATTTCGAGGCGAATACGGCTGAGGTCTTGTCGGCTCATTTTTTCCTGCTTCCTTGTCAGTAAGACATTGGCATTATTACGTATTTGAACTCAGACTCGGGGTTGCCGGTCTTGAGCAGCCCGGGATAATTGGGCGTCGTCATGTCGAGAATGATCTGCGCATCGCTGACGTTGTTGACGAAATCGAGCACAAAATTGATGTTGAAGGAAATATTGATCGGTTCGCCAGTCAATTCAGTGCTGATGAACATTTCAGCGGTGCCTTTTTCGGGAGCCTTTGCCCAGACCCGCGTTTCATTGGGGCCAACATCGAAGTTCACCAGATCGCTGTTAGAGCGCGAAATCGGCGCAACCGCCTTGAGTGCCTGCAGAAAATCCTTGCGGTCAAGTTTGAGGCTGCGACTTGATTCCTTCGGCAATACCCGGTTGTAATCTGGGAATTTACCATCTACCAGGCGGGTGATCAGCTGAAAATGTTCGGTGCAGATTACCAGCTGCTCTTTATACAGGCCCATTCGTATGCTGTCATTGCTGTCGAGCAGTCGAACCAGTTCTGCTACAGCGCGGGACGGCACGATCAGAGTCTTGCGCATGTTTTCGGGCACTTCGATGCCGTGCAGCGCAGTGACCGCCAGACGTTTGCTGTCGGTCGAAGCCAGAGTTGGCATGCCGGCCGCGGCAAAATCAACGCAGACGCTTTTCTGTACCGGGTTGCCCTCTTCGGTGTTGACGGCGACTCCGGCTTCCTTGAGACCCTGTTTGAGCAGCGCCGAGCTGACACTGAACGAAGTGAATTCTTCGTTATCGATAACCGGCACCGGCGGAAAATCATCAGCCGGCTGAACCTGCAGATGAAATCGGCTGCGGCCACAGCTCAGCGAGACCTCGCGGGTGTCTTCGTTGTCGAGTTCAAAAAGCACGCGGCCATCGTCTTCGTCAGGAATGCTGCCGACGATTTCCTGAATGAGTTTGGCCGGAATCGTGAAATGGCCCTGCTCTTCAATTTCGGCCGGCAGGCTCGAAATCATCATGATGTCGAGATCGGTGCCGACGAAGCGCAGACTGTTATCGTGCGCTGTCAGCAGCAGGTTGAGCAGTACCGGCCGTGAAGTTTTGCTGGCAACCGCACGACTTACCACATTTACCGCGTCGTGCAGCGTTTTTTTGTCGATTCTGAATTTCATGCCGAAAGCTCCTTTGTAATGCCCAGTTTAACCCTTATGCCATTGATATTCCACTCGGTGCTTTCGCTGCTGGCATGGGTATCGATACTTCTGGCCAGGGTTTCCTGTGATATGTAGCTGCCAAACTGGTTGATGGTATCGTCTATGTCAGTTTTCTGGTCGGTGTCTAGAACTTCGTAACCGACTTTGATCCGGTCAATTATATCAAAACCAAGTTCTTTGCGCATGAACTGTATTTTATTAACGAGTTCGCGCGCCAGTCCTTCGAGAACGAGTTCGCGTGATAATACTTTGTTCAGTGCGATGCTGAGCTTGCCTTCAGTCTGCACAGCATAATCGGCACTGGCCAACGCCTGCAGATCGACTTCTTCAGCCTTCAGACTGACCGGCTTGCCGTCGAGGGTGAACTCGTAACCGCCATTATCGAGTTGTTTTTTGATTTCGTTGCCATCAACACTTTCGAGATGCGCCTTGATCTGCGGAATCATGCCTTTGAGCGGGCCCTGACCGAGTGCTCTGAAATTCGGTTTGGCAACATACTTCATCAGGCTGGTCGAATCGTTGATCGGGCAGACGTTTTTGATGTTGAGTTCTTCCTGGAGCAGGTGTTCCATGGCGCGCAGCGTGTCACGTTCGAAATCGTCGGCGATGACCACCTTCATTTCGGCGAGCGGCTGTCTGACCTTGAGATTGGCTTCGTTGCGGGCGGCGCGGCCAAGCACAACGACCTTCATGACGAATTCCATCTTGCGCTCGAGTTGTTCGTCGATCAATTCGATATTGGCGACCGGGAAATCGGCGAGATGCACGCTTTCTGGCGCGCCGGCATCGGCACGGGCAAGCAGGTTGCGGTAGATGTCTTCAGCGATGAACGGGGTGAACGGCGCGGTCAGCTTTGCCATGCCTGTCAGCACTTCATAAAGCGTGATAAAGGCGCTGCGCTGATCTGGGCTCTTTTCGCTGCTCCAGAATCGGCGGCGACTGCGGCGGACATACCAGTTCGACAGATCGTCGACGAACTTTTCCATGTGGCCAGTGGCCCAGACGACTTCGAAGCGGTCCATCGCCTTTCTGACTTCGTCAACCGTGTGATTGTAGCGCGAAATGATCCAGCGGTCGATTTCGCTGCGCTCAGAAACCGGCATTGCCGCCTGTTTCGGGTCGAACTTTTCGATGTTGGCGTAGAGAACGAAAAAGCTGTAAACATTCTGCAATGTGCCGAGATAGCGCTTCTGAGACTCGGCAATCGCTTCTTCATAAAATCGGCGGGTATTCCAGGGTGCGGTGCCACTGTAAAGCGACCATCTGACCGCATCGGCGCCGTATTTGTCGAAGAGCGACATGCAGTCGAGCACGTTGCCTTTCGATTTGCTCATCTTGATGCCGTTTTTGTCGCAGATCAGGCCGAGAACCACGACATTCTTGTAGGGCGGCGCCTTGTGCAGAAAGGTCGAGGTAACCAGCAGGCTGTAGAACCAGCCACGGGTCTGATCGACCGCTTCGCAGATGAAATCAGCCGGAAAATTCTCGGCGAAAACTTCTTTGTTTTCAAACGGGTAATGCCATTGCGCGGTATGCATGGCACCTGAATCGAACCAGCAGTCGATGACTTCGGGTACACGTTTCATCATACCCTTACATTTCGGGCAGCTCAGTTCGAGCTGGTCGACATAAGGTTTGTGCAGCTCGATATCATCTGGAACATTGCGGCCGAGTTCCTTGAGATTAGCGATGCTGTCGACGAGATGATGGTGGTTGCAGTCTTTGCAGACCCATATCGGCAGCGGAGTGCCCCAGTAACGGTCGCGCGAGATTGCCCAGTCGATCATGTTCTCAAGGAAGTTGAGAAAACGTCCTTCCTTGATGTGGCCGGGAAACCAGTTGATCAGCTCATTGTTGCGCAGAATTTCGTTTTTGAAAGCAGTCGTTTTGATGAACCAGCTGTGGCGCGCGTAATAGAGCAGCGGGCTGTCGCAGCGCCAGCAGAAAGGGTAGGTGTGCTTGATCTTGCCGGAAGCGAACAGCTTGCCGCTCTGCTTGAGATCTTTCATGATCGCGGGGTCGGCTGTCTTGACGAACTGGCCTTTCCAGGGTTCTACTTCGTCTTTGAACTTGCCGTCAAGACCGACCGGCTGCATGACCGGCAGGTCGTTTTCTTTGCCGACGCGGTAGTCGTCTTCGCCGAACGCCGGCGCGATATGAACGATACCAGAACCGTCTTCGGTCGATACGAAGTCGCCGGCAATAACGTAATGCGCCCTTTTATCGGGCTTAACGAACGGAAACAGCTGATGATAGTCGATGCCGACCAGCTGTTCGCCCTTGAAGGTTTCGACGACTTCGCCTTCGCCCTTGAGCACTTCGAGTCGAGCCTTTGCGAGAATCATGAATTCATCGTTGAGCTTGACCTTGACGTAGTCGATGTCTTTACCAACCGCCAGAGCAACGTTCGAAATCAGCGTCCAGGGTGTGGTTGTCCAGACCAGAAAGCTGGTGTTCGGCTGGTCTTTGATGGCAAAACGCACGTAGACCGAGGGGTCTTCGACTTCTTTGTAACCCTGTGCGACTTCGTGCGAAGACAGTGCGGTGCCGCAGCGCGGGCAGTAAGGTACGACCTTGTGCCCTTCATACAGCATGTTCTCTTTCCAGAACTGGCCGAGAATCCACCAGATCGTCTCGATATATTCGTTGGTGCAGGTAACGTAAGGGTCATCCATGTCGACCCAGAAACCGCCGCGGGTGACCATGGCACGCCACTGTGCTTCATATTTGAACACGCTCTCACGGCATTTTTTGATGAAATTTTCGATGCCGTATTTTTCGATGTCCTGCTTGCTTTCGATGCCCAGCTGTTTTTCGACTTCGAGTTCGACCGGCAGGCCATGCGTATCCCAGCCGGCTTTGCGCCCGACATGGTAACCGCACATGGTTTTGTAGCGCGGAATCAGGTCTTTCATCGCCTTGGTCAGCACGTGACCGGGATGCGGAGTGCCATTAGCCGTTGGCGGGCCTTCGAAGAACACGAACTTTTTCGCGCCTTCGCGGTTGCTCATCGACTTTTTAAAGATATTTTCCTTTTCCCAGTATTGGAGTATTTCTTCTTCGCGCTTCGCAGATACGGTATTTTCGGGTTTTTCGAAAAGCATCACTGTCGTCCTTATGTGAGAGTTTTTGATAACTGGTTGTTGATGAGAGCGATCCTGGCGCTGTGCTCGAGACTGCTCGTGTAATGAAAGCAGTCTTCAAGACTGCTGCCTGCGGCAAAAGTGCCGTGCCCGCGCACAATGACAACCGGCACGTCACGCAGCAGCGGCGCGACCTTTGCTGCTACTTCGTCAGAGGCGATGGCATTGTTGACCTCGATCACCGGGATGCCGTGCGCAAAAAAATATTGCCCTTCCGCATCGACCGGCATAAAACTTCGGCAATACAGGGAAAGCGCAATCAGGTGAGGTGGATGCGCGTGTACTATCGCGTCGGCACCGGTCTGCAGATATATCGCGCGATGAACCGGGCGCTCGCGAGAGGCCAGTGCTGATTGCGAATCTTCGCCATCGATCAGGGTTTCGATGATATCAGAATACTCGAGGCGATGCAGCATGGAACCGCTTCTGGTAATCGCCATCATGCGGTTGTTGCGCACGCTCATGTTGCCGGAATGTGAATTGTTAAGCCCGCTGGCATAGAGATCCTGCCCAACCAGCTGAAAATCGCGCAGAACTGTCATGCGCCAACCTCCCGCACCGTTGTCCCGGCGCCGATGAATTGCGGTATGGTATCGCGATAGATTGGCCTGATAATGCCTTTGTTGGTGATAATGGCAGTTATCAGTTCGGGCGGCGTCACGTCGAAAGCCGGATTGTAAACCTTGATCTCTTTGGGCGCGACCTGCTGACCGCCGATATATCTGACTTCGTCGTGATCACGCTCTTCAATTTTGATTTCTTCGCCGTATTTGATGGTCATATCGAATGTCGAATCAGGTGCGGCAACATAAAAAGGCACGCCGTTGTATTTAGCCAGCACTGCCAGCGGATAGGTGCCAATCTTGTTGGCAACGAAACCATGCGCGGTGATGCGGTCGGCGCCGACAACCACGCCCTGTACCTTGCCGTCACGGATCAGGCCGCCGGCCATATTGTCGCAGATCAGCGTCGCATCGATCTTTTCCTGCACCATTTCCCAGGCGGTCAGACGGGCGCCCTGCAGCAGTGGCCGGGTCTCGTCAACAAATACTTTGAACTGCTTGCCCTGTTCCTGGGCGGCTCTGAATACGCCGAGGGCGGTGCCATAACCAGCAGTGGCAAGGGCGCCGGCATTGCAGTGTGTCAGCCAGGTTTCGCCATTCTTGAGCAGACTGGCGCCAAAACGCCCGATACTGCGGCACATTTCGATGTCTTCGGCTTTGATCGCATCAGCTTCATCAAGCGCAACCGCAGCGGCGGCGGCAAAATCACTGCAGCCGGCCAGCGCTTTTTTCATGCGGTCGATTGCCCAGAAAAGGTTGACCGCTGTAGGGCGAGTGCCTGCGAGCAGGTCGCATATCTCGCCGAACGCAGTTTTAAAAGGTTTGCCGTGATTTTGCGGGTTGTTGAGGCCGAGCACGATGCCGTAGGCAGCGGCTACTCCAATAGCCGGCGCACCGCGCACCTGCATATCGACAATGGCTTTTGCCGTTTCCTGTTCGGTTTTGCAGAACACCGTGCGGGTCTCGACCGGCAGCAGCGTCTGATCGAGCAGTTCGAGCCTGCTCTGTTCGCGGTTATATACGACTGCTTCCAGCATCTGTTTCTGCCCTTATATATTCAGATTCAAATATTGCTATAAAGATATGAAATCTTTCACGCCGCCGATAATAACAGACCTGTACTCTATGGTCAAGAACCCCTGCTCCCAAAGTAACTGCATTCAGAAACCGCGGATTACACAGATTATCGCAGATTGGCTGAAAATGATGCCATCGTCATGACCAGCTCAGGGCAAACGCCTACTTTTCCATGATCAGATGCTGCTGACGGCGTGAATGTTGTCATTGCGAGGAGCGTAAGCGACGAAGCGGTATGCCGAAGGCATAAGCCAGCTCTGAGCAAATCTCACTGTCTTAAACAGGCTGTTGCCATGATACAATGAGATTGCTTCGTCGTTCTGCTACGCAGAACTCCTCGCGAAGGCCAGGGATGACCAATGACGGGTTTAAAGCAGGCGTCAATTCTACGACAAGTTTACGTTTGCCATGATGACCAGCTGAATTGCCAATTTCTATCGGGCGTATTGACGAAGCAAACATGGTGGGAGTATCTTTTTGGAGGCAAAGACTCAGATTAAGTCGCATACGAAGAGGATAATCATGACCGGAACACTATCAGAATACGGCGATATCGGCGTGGTTTATGCATGGTTGCTGACCGATCAGGAAGCCGCAGAAAAGATGCAGAGAGAGCTGTGGTCGGTTTATAATCACCCTTACGGCGGCGGTGATTTTTCTGAATGCCTGAAAGATATGATTCCTTATGTGTTTCGTATTTTTTCGCATCTGGTCGCAGATTGTGACGATTTTGTCGCGCTGGCCAGGCGTATGCCTGATATTCTCAAGTCGTTGCCCTACGAAAGTTCTGGCCATCTCGATGGTACCGACTACGATTTCGCTACGACAAAACTGCAGCAGCGCGCCATGCAGGCAAAAACCGCCGCAGAATTTGTGGCCGGTTCCTCAAAAAAACCTGTGGTCACCGCTGTGGAAACTGTAGAAGCGTCTTCGCAGGCGGATCTGACTGCCTGGCAGAGCGGATTCGCAGCAGAAATAGAAGAACTCGAGCAGCTTGGGCTGTATCTTGCCGATGAATCCGGCAACGATCTCAGCGGAAAAATCTTGCAGCGCTACTCGCACAAGCTTTTATCAGTAGCTCATCAGCGGCCTGATCTGCAGCATCTTGTCGCGGTATTACGTGACGCTGCTGACTGGCACAAAATGTCAGGCGATTACAAGTGGCCGGTCCGGGTTCTTGAACAGGCTGTCGAGGCAATGCCCGACCCGGCGACACAGCTCAAACAGCTTTTTCCCGAAGACTCCGTTCCGGTGAAAATACTTGCCGGCAGCCCGTCGCTCTGTCTTCGTTTACTGGCCATGCCCGACTCAGGTCTGCTCAGACGGGTCAGAATACAGTTGCCGGTTCTTGCACCTTTGTTGAGCAGTGAGCGGGCGGTGGCCGCCTTTGTCGATCTGCTGGTGCTGATGAATTTTAACCGCAAAATTTATTTCGACATCTTTTTGTCTGCCCTGCCGCAAATTGCCGCTGCCGCCAGGCATTCTGACAGCGTTACGACGCTGGTTTTAGCTCGTGAGCTTCTCCTGGCCGGGCAATATCTGCGTGATGTCACCGACTGGCTGCCGGCGATATGTGAGGTTGCCGGTGCAGTACCGGGAAATGACCCTGCCATGCTCGCAGATGCAGCACGACTGATGCCCTGCGGCGAGCTCGTCAGGCACTGCATGCCCATGCTCGAACATGGCGTCAGCTGGTCTGAACTCTGCGAAAATCTCTGGCAGATGTGGCAGAGGCTGCGCAAAGACTATACTTACGATCATCAGGCGCGTCGTGCCGTTGCTGAAATTTTTGCCCGAGAAGCCCCGAGGGTCACCAGTGCTGCAGATTTTGCAGTGTTCTGTGGCATGTTTCCTGATGCGCTATCACCATTATCCATGCCGCGCGGCCGTTTTTTCAAACCACGTTTTCAGTCAGACCCGCCTGAAACTATGCCGGGTTCAGACCCAGTTCCGCCTGACATGTCGGTTCGTCTGCTCGGATCATACCCGAAAGAAGTCGAAAAGAACGGTTTCAGGCACGTTTGCGTTTGGTGGAACGGAAGAACCGGCGCTTTTGAGTTTCCTGAGCTGTATTCGGCCATGTCAGGCAGCATTCGCACAATCCCTTACACTGTTTCAGGTCATGATGCCTGGGCTCTCCTGGGACTGGCCCGCGAAAAATTTCCGCCCGAAGGCAACGAAGCATCATTGCAGCTCACCGCCCGCACGCTCGGCCTCACGCTGGCGCAGCTGCAAGATCTGCTCGAAAAAAGCCGCGCCTGTGTCTTCCCCGAAAAAGGCCAGTACGACGACCGCTGACCTGCCAACTTTGCATCAGCCATTCCTGCTGAACAGCCGTCGCGGGTGGATGGATTATCAGTGAGCTGTTATATAGAATCGTCAATCCCGCGCAAGCGGGAATCCAGTCTCAATGCTGACCAGACTTATCTTTGTCTGGTCGTTCTGTTCTTTCGCGAATGTTTTTGGCAGGTGGGGGAGGTTTCTGGTATTCTGGCTGCAATGATTAAGCGATGGCGAAGAAGTTGCAGGGTTTTTGTGGCGGGCTGGTGGCTGGTGCTGCCAGTGATATTGCTGCTTTTCGGGCAGACGCCGGTTTGTGCAAACGGCACCGGGTTTTTCAAGTTTGCCGTGCAGTATGCGACTCTTGGCCACGAAAAAGGCTGCTTCAACCAGCCTGAAGGCATGGTTTTCTCACCCGATGGCAAATATCTTGCCGTCTGTGACACACATAGTAACCGTATTCAGCTGTTTTCGGTAGATTCAACGCCATATGCTTCGGCGCCGCTTACCCTCGAAAGAGTCTACGGGGGGCTCTGGCCCTGGGACGACCGCACCCGCCCGATCGACTCGCACGATGCCTACCGTGAAAAAGATCTTCTTTATGGCAGAAACCCGAATTATCTGGTCGGGCGCGCCTATCAGCACGGGCAGGGGCATACCCGACCGGCTGAGCACATTCCGATGGATCACTTCAACCTGCCGGTCGGCATTGCCTGGCTTGGCACTTCGACGCTGTTGATCGCCGACACCGGCAATCATCGCCTGCTGGCCATGAAACTTAACGGCGAAGTGCGCTGGATTCTCGGTCAGGAAGGCTGGAAAGACGGGTATTTTCACCACCCGCTCGGCATCGACGTCGATTGCAGCGGCCAGATCTATGTTACCGAGCCTCGCAGCAAGTATATCAGAGGCCTCGGTCTCGATTTTGCCCAGCGCATGCGCACGCAGGGCAACCGTCTGCAGATTTTCGGCAAAGACCTCAAACCGTCTAAACGTATCGGTCACATGCACCACATGTCGGGTCGCGATTACCGCCAGTTCAAAGATCTGACCCGGGTCTGGGTCGGCACTGATGGTGATATTTACGTCGCCGACAATGGCAATCGTCGGGTAATGCTCTTTGACAGCTCGTTAAAGAAAAAAGCCGAAATCGGGCGCTGGGAAAAATACCGCCTTCTTTACCCGAACGGCATCGACCGTTCGCTCGATGGCCGGCTGGCGATCGCTGATACCGGCAACCACAAGGTTGTCATTCTCGACACCAATCATAAAATCATACAGGTAATCGGTCGTTTCGGCACAGCCCCGGGCTGCTTCGTACGCCCGCACGAGGCCAGATTTGGCCCCAACGGCGATTTATACGTTCTCGATACCGGTAATGCCCGCATTCAGGTGTTCAGAGGCCCGCAGATCAGACAGTTTCCGCGCTGCCCGGTTCCTGAACCCCTGAGCCGCCTCCGCCCCCGCCGCAGAAACTCGAAGAACTTCTTCCCCCGCCGGCACCTCCGAAGGATTCGTTCTGAACAGGCCTGGCCGGTATCTGCTGATTTTGAGATGACAGTCGAGACCCGATGATTGGAGAAGAAGAAAGCTCTCACCAAGTCGCGGAGGCACGAAGAAGAAGAAGAACGTCCGCAGATTTCGCAGATTGCGCCGATTTGCGATGAAGAAAGAGAAGATCGACAGAGATTGAAGAAGAAAGCTTGCCTTAAGGCGGTGAGACACGAAGAAGAACAACTGCAGATTAAGCTGATAGCTTTCTGAAAAATTCAAAACTGCACAAAAGAACCTCTCAATAATCTTCGCTGATTCTGTAATCTGCGGACAAAGTTTTCCTGATTGAAAGCCTGTTTAGATCACGATAACGACACTGATACCGATCCCGAAAGAAAAACCTACGAAGATGCCGTGTGGCGATACAAGAATTTTGTAAAGA
>JAKJFO010000064.1:0-5823 GCA_022704885.1 Candidatus Rifleibacteriota bacterium
AATACGGGTGGCGATTTCGCTGCCCGTCAGCATTTTTTCCAGCTCCTGCAGGACTTCGACGTCGCCAAGCCGAAAAAGGGCCTTGGCAGCATTCGATCGCGTACGATTATCGCTGTCGCGCAGCATTGGTCGAAGAACATTGATACCAGATTCGCCCAGCACCTCTTCGAGACTTTCGACGGCATTGGCGCGAACACGTGAATCGCGGTCACGTAGTGCGTTCTGCAGGGTAGGAATTCCGGACCGGTCACCGATTCGCCCCAGACTGGTGATTACCGCCGATCTGATCTTGAAATTGCGGTCGGTCTTGAGCATTTTGACCAGCCATGGCACCGCCGAAACGATACGCAGACGCCCCAGCGTAATGACCGCCTGCAGCTTTACAAAAGGTATCTTGTCAGAAAGCATGCGAACCAGAAGCTCTGTCTGTGCTTCCCTCGCGCGATTGGCAAGGGCCAGAGCGGCGTTCTTGCGCACATCGGCATCGTCATCCTTGAGCAGATCAACGCTCATTTCAAGCGCCTGATCATGGTCTATCACCGACAGCACATAACCCAGAGTTGCACGAATCCATTTATCAGGATCTTCGAGCATGCTGCGCATTATCGGGGTCAGATCGACACTGCCAAGACTGGCCGCGGCAACCATGGCGTTACCACGCACGCGGTTGTTGGGGTGCTTCAAAAATGGTTGAATCAATACCAGAGCTTTTTCAGCCGGCAGACCAAGACGGGCGAGGCTTTCGACGGCATTGGCCTTGACGCGGTCGTCGGTGTCACGCAATGCCTTGGTCAGCGTCGGAACCGAGGTCAGATCACCAATTGCACCGAGCGCGGTAATAATCGCCGAACGCTTGCGCTCATTTCTTTCCTTCAGATAGAAGGCGACCAGCGGATTGGTAGCGCGGTGCGCTCCCAGACGGGCGAGTGCGTCGACGACATTCAGAAAAATCCATTCGTTGTTCTCGCCCAGACAGCCGAGCAGATGCGAAACCGCCGAACTGTCCTTCAACTTGCCAAGCGCACTGATACTGCAGAAACGAACGTTGGGATCGAGATCGCTCAGGCCCTCAATAAGCGCATCAACCGCCTTGCGGTCATGAAATGCGCCGAGAGCGAGAGCGATATTCGGCCTGACTTCGCGATCAGCCTCCTTGAAGGCATCGAGCAGAGGCTGCAAAGCCTCCGGGTCGCCGATTTCGGCCAGAGCCAGCGGCATCTGTTGATCCTGACGTTCCTGCAGCAAGGCTGCGATCAAAGGTTTGACCGCTTCCGGGTCGCCGATCTTGCCAAGAGAACGCGCGCCCTCACCACGCAGACGCGAATCCTGGTGCGACAAAAATCCGATAAGCTTTCTGGTGCACGGCTTCAAAAGCCAGAAGCCGTTCTGTCTTAAACTGTGGTTTCCCAACTTTGCGTCCTCGTTCTACCAGATTCTTCTTAAAAAAAGACCCGGCCTAACCGGGTCTTCTTTTAGCTGGATCTATTTTATCAACCCATCCGCAGGTTTTTTACTCCAACCTTTTCGAAAGCAACCTTCATTTTGTTGATTCCGTCGTCGGTGGTCCCTGTTTCGATAACTTCTCCGGTGTCATCCCATATTTTGTGATACACAATGTCACCTTTTGCGAATGTAGCGGTCATCGAATACTCGCGAGCCTCGCCTGAAGTGGTTTTGCCCTTTTTCTTGGGCGTAATTTCTTCACTGGCTGCACCAGCTTTTTTGATCGTCTTTGCACGTGCCATAACTCTACCCTCCCTTCAAGGAAGTTTGAGAATAAATTACCATAGACTATCCACCAAGTCAAATATTTACTGTGGAAAAAACTTAGATCTGATAACAGTCCGAAATTTTACGGTGCGTAATTGACACTCTCTGTACAGAACCGTATAATTAAAGTGCTTAGTCAGCGCTGGAGGAAAAGTGTGGATAATACAAGTATAAGAACCTCGACAGCTTTAATCATCGCAATACTGCTTTTTGCAGCGGTTTCTCCTGCCTTTTCAGCATCACAACCGGCCGAAAAGGAATGGACCTTCATGATTTTCATGGCGGCCGACAACAATCTTGAAGCCGCTACTTCACTCGACATTAACGAAATCGAGAAATACGGCTCGACCGACCAGATCAATTTCGTCGCGCAGATCGACCGTAATGGCGGTTATTCGAACAATTCCGAACTCAAATGGGCTGGTGCCCGACGCTTTTTCATAACCAAAGATAAAGAGCCCGATAAAATGAGCTCTGAGATGGTCGAAGATCTCGGCGATGTCGATATGGCCGATCCCACTGCTCTGACTGACTTTGTCGAATGGGTCAAAGAAAATTATCCGGCCCGCCGTTACGCGCTCATCCTCTGGAACCACGGCACCGGCTGGAAAGAAATTCAACCCGGCGCCATGGACCCCGAAGTCGGCGAAATTGGCCTGCCTTCCGGGATGCAATCAGCAATCAACAACATTTCCTACAACATCTCCTACGACGATACCTCCAAATCATCAATGAGCATACCAGTGCTCGGCGAAACTCTTGGCCAGATCAAGAGTATTCTCGGCCAGCCCATCGATCTTCTCGGTTTCGACGCCTGCCTTATGCAGATGGTCGAAGTAACCTGGACTTCCGCTCCCCATGCCCTGTTTCAGGTTGGCTCACCAGACCTCGAACCCGAACGTGGCTGGCCTTATGACCTGATAGCTGCCGCCCTTACCAAAAAACCGGCCATGGAAGCAAAAGAGCTCGCCGAAGCGATAGTCACTCTCTACAACAAATCTTACGTCGGCGGTTCGCAGGGCAATACTGCAGTAGTTCTGTCGGCTGTCGACTCCAGTAAAAGTGAAGCTTTCAAAAACGCTCTCAATGAATTCTGCAATTCAGCCCGTCGCAATATCAACGAAATCGACAAATATGAGAACGCCAGAAACGAGGCGCTCAAATACTCATTCGGCGACTACGTCGACCTTGGCCATTTCCTCGAACTTCTGATCAAGAGCAAAGGCAACGCAGAAACCCGCTCGGCAGCTGCAGCACTGTTAAAAACCATGCGCGGCGACAGGCGCAAAACCGGTTATATAAGCAAAATGGCAAGCAACGGCGATAAATTCGCCAGCAGCACAGGCACGTCGATCTTTTTCCCGACCCGCCAGGGCTTCAAAACTTACCACAAGCGCTATAAGGTGCACACCCTCGCCCAGGAAACCGAATGGTTCAACTTTCTCAGCGAGCTGACCACACCCAACATGGCTTATCTCAAGCTTGAAGACGTAATTCTGGAAGATAAAAACAAAGATGGCCGCATCGCCGCCGGCGAAGAAGTAGCGGTTCTTCTTTCGGTGCGAAATCTGGGGCGCAAACCCCTTGCCAGTGCCGAAATCACCTGCCGGTCAGACAGCAATCTCATCGACACCGCTGAGCTGTCCACCACCCTTACCCGCCTGCCGGCACCCGGCAAGGTCGAGTTAATTCAGGGCTTCAAATTCACAGTATCTGAAGACGCACCTGTTCACAGTGAGATCACCATCAACCTGACGCTTTCTGGTCAGGGACTGCCTGACTCAACCATCAAAACGACTTTTTATATCAAAGAGCCTTTTGCCTCGACCGGTCACGCTCTGCTCGTCATCACCGACCACTTTTCACCAGCCAGCCCGGTTTTACAGCAGATGCTGCAGGGTGCCGGTGTAAAATTCGACACCTGGGATCGCGTATTCGATGGCGAACTGCGCCCGGAGGTGCTCAAGCGCTATCTCGATGGCTGGGTACTGGTTGCATCTCAGGATTCAACTCCCGAACAGTCGCTCAGCGAAGAAGAACTCTCTGCTCTCGACAGCTTCTTAAAATCTGGCGGTCGCCTCGTTCTTAACGGACAGGATCTCGCCTTCACCCTGCGTGAAAGCGACTTTCTGCGCACCCGCTGCAAGGTGCGCTTCGTTCAGGATGACGTCAACGTACACGTAGTCTCAGGCGCCAACGGCTTTGCCGGCGGCCAGAGCTTTCAGATATTCGGCGGCGATGGCGCCAACAACCAGAAATGGCCTGATGAAATCGACCCGCTCAGCGGCGCCGAGCCAATCATAAAGTACGAAGATGGCGCACGCGACAAAGCTGACGACAGAGATATGAACGGCCCCAGCCACAAACCGGGCTCGGTATCGCGTGGCATAAAATCGAGCGGCGTTGCCGGCATCAAGCTGGTCGATGGTTACCGGCTGATGCTCTTCACCTTCGGCATCGAAGCGGTCAACAGCAACAGTCAGAGAATCGCACTGATGAAAGAGATTGCATACTTCATGCAGCCCGACTCGGCAAGCGAACTGCAAAACCTTGCCAGTGCCGCTTCCCGCCGCATACCAGCCGGCCAGGCAAGCGAACGCGTAATTCTCGAACGCGCCGACCTGCTCTCAAGCGTTGAAGACAGACTTCTCAACCAGATCAGAGAAGAATTCAACAAAAACCCGCAGGCTCGCGACCGTGTGCTCAACGAAATCCGCTCGCTGCCGTCCCAGGAACGCCGCGCTCTGAACCGTCTCGAAAAAAATGTTCAATCACTATTGGATTTTAGTGAAGAGCATGGTACTCTGAGGCAACGCTGACATCCACCACCTGTGGCAGCAGGCATGAAGACCTGAAACTGCCGACCAGCAGCTCTCTGATGAATGTTCAGCTGTTTGTCATGTACTTTGAGTCAAAACCGGATATCTCAGATTGAACAAGCCAAAAGTTCTTATAAACCAACCATCTGCCGAGATCAACGGCCGCAGCAACGGCCGCGAAGAATCGCAGCCGGCGGCGCTGCGCAACCGCTGGCACATCATCAGGCTTTACCTGACAGCCATTCTTCTGCTTGGCGCCATGTTCACCGTCTATGTGTGGCAATCGACCAAGATGGTCGAGATAAAACTCAGAATCAAAGCAGTCGAAGGTGATATCGACACGCTTGAAAATGCCAATGCCGATCTGCGCGGAGAAATCTCAAAGCTGCAGTCTCTGACTCGCATCGAAGCCGTTGCCAAAAGCGATCTTGGCATGGTCGAGCCGACCCGTCTGGTTTATATAACCATGCCGGAAAAATGGAATTCCCGGCCATGAATCATTTTCATCACATTCCGGTTCTGGTCGATGCCGTCATCAAATATGCATTGCCGCAGCACGCCAGGGTTTTCGCCGACTGCACCTTCGGTCTCGGCGGACACAGCAAAGCCATTCTCGAAAACTACCCGCAGATTGAAACTCTGATTGCCATCGATCGCGATCGCCAGATTCTCGATCATTCATGCACGGTTTACGATGATTCCCGCATTCAGCGAGTTCACGCACGCGCTTCCGAACTGCCAATGGCTCTGCGACAGCTGCATCTGGCTGGAGCAGACGGAATCCTGCTCGATCTCGGCGTTTCTTCCTACCAGCTCGAAGCGCCGGAGCGCGGCTTTTCCTTTACAAAACCGGGACCGCTCGATATGCGCATGGACAAAGAGAACCAGACCAGTGCAGAAGACCTGGTAAACAGCCTTGAACGCAATGAGCTCATCAAAATCTTTCGCGACTATGGCGAAGAAAAGTTCAGCCCGCGCATCGCAGATGCCATAGTTCGCAACCGCCAGAGTAATCGGATAACCCGCACTGATCAGCTGGCAGCCATTATCGCCGGGGCGGTGCCCGCCGCCAGCCGCCGCGAAAGCCACATTCACCCGGCAACTCGTGTATTCCAGGCAATTCGAATAGCCGTCAACAAAGAGCTCGAAGAACTCGAAGCCTTTCTGGCAGTCGCTCTCGGCTGCCTTAGACCAGGTGGGCATCTGAGCATCATTTCATTTCATTCGCTCGAAG
>JAKJFO010000064.1:5833-9581 GCA_022704885.1 Candidatus Rifleibacteriota bacterium
CCGAACCTTCCAGGCCCTCCGCATCGCCGTCAACGACGAACTGACCCGCCTGCGGGAAGCCCTGCCCCAGTGCCGCGACCGCCTCAAACCCGGCGGGCGCCTGTCGGTCATCGCCTTCCATTCGCTCGAAGACCGGATCGTCAAGAACTTTATGCAGGAACGTGCGCGTGGATGCGTATGCCCGCCGCGATTTCCCATATGCGTCTGCGGCAAAAAGCCTGAAATAGAGATACTGACCCGTAAACCTGTTTTTGCCGAAGAGAGTGAGACTTCGCTCAACCCGCGGTCAAGATCGGCCCGGCTGCGTAGTTGCCGCAAATGCAGCGACAGGAAGGCTTTAAAAGAATGAAGCGCCGCGCCATGCATCCGAGAATATTCAGAACCGCCATTCTTCTGGTAGGATTTGCAATTCTGCTGTCGATCTTCGCCCTGCGTCTGGTGCATCTGCAAATAGTGCAGCACCGCGAATGGGCCCAGCGTTCAACCAGAAACCACGTCAGCAAAAGAGTTCTCGACATGAAACGCGGTAACATCTACGATCGCAATGGCGTAGAACTCGCGATTTCAGTCGATACCTGGTCAGTCTATATATTTACCCGTGAAATCAAATCACTGCCGGAAGCTGCGAATCTGCTGGCAACCGTGTTGCCGATGACTCGTGAAGAAATCATCAGCAAGGTCGGTGACCGTTCCGGCTATATTCTAATCTACAAAGACCTCGAACCCAACCTTGCGGTCAAGATACAGCGACTGGGCATTCCCGGGGTTAACCTCGAAAGTCACTATCGTCGATATTATCCGCAGAAACAGATCGCTTCAAATCTGATCGGCTTTACCGGCGCCGAAAAAAAAGGCCTCGAAGGGCTCGAACTACTTTTTGACAAAACTCTGCGCGGCTATCCCGGTCTGGCTGTACAGGAAGACATCAGCCTCAGCGACAGTGGCCCGGCCAAGATGCGCGTTATAACGCCGCCCATGGGTGGCAGCAACATTCACCTTTCAATCGACACTTTCATTCAACACACACTTGAATCAGAACTGGCGCAGCTGATGAAAGACTACGACCCGATCGACGCAACCGCAATCGTCATGGATCCACACAGCGGCGAAATACTTGGACTCGCCTGCCTGCCCGGTTACGACATCAACAACTTCTCTGAAGTCAAGCCAGAAAACCGTAGAAATAGACCAGCCACCGACATCTTCGAGCCAGGCTCCTGCATAAAGATTTTTGCAGTAGCGAGCGCACTCGAAAACAAGAAAGCCGACAGCGGCACCCGATTTTACTGCCGTGGTTTCGCAGAAATCAACGGGCGGCGCGTGCGCTGCCATGGGGCACATGGCCTCGTAAATATCGATCAAGCCATCGCCGAATCCTGCAACGCAGCCATGGTACAAATATCTCAGATGGTCGAGCCTTCGATGCTTTACCGCACCTACAAGAACTTTGGCTTCGGAGATCCAACTGGAGTCGAAGTGGTAGCCGAGAGTAACGGCATTTTCAAGCCGCCTTCGCGCTGGTCGGGATTCTCGGCAACTTCGCTGAGCATTGGCCAGGAAATGGCAGTCACCGGTCTGCAGCTGGTGCAGGCATATTCGGCCATAGCCAATGGCGGCACCCTGGTAAAACCCAGGCTGCTGCGACGCATCAGTTCCCCCGATTCCGATATCAGTCAGGAATTCACCCGCGAAGAGTTGCGTAGAGTTCTGCCGGAAGATACTGCCAGATGGCTACGCCGCATGCTCATGGGAGTAGTTGAGGGAGGTTCCGGAAAACTTGCGCTGCTCGAGAATTACACTGTTGGCGGCAAAACCAGTACCGCTCAGAAAGCCAATCCCAAAGGCGGCTATTTTAATGACAAGCTTGTCGTCTCGTTTATCGGCATGGCTCCGGCGCTTGATCCGAGAATAGTTCTCTTCGTTGCCTGTAACGAGCCTAAAGGCGATGAACGCACGCTTTATGGCGGCAAGGTTACTGCGCCATCATTCGCCCGCATCGCTGACCGCATACTGAAACATCTGAAAGTGCCACCGGACAGATCGCTTACCGCCGCTGCCCGCGAGCAGCAACTGCTCAAACTTCAGCGCAGCGTCGTGAAGAAAGAGATAATCAAACTGCCAGATCTGCTGAGCACACCTGCAGGCAGCAGCACTGAAGCAATACCGCCCACAGAAAAGCATGTTTCAGGACCGAACAGCGTACCAGATCTGCGCGGAAAATCGCTGCGACAAGCCATGAAGATGGTTAACGACCTGGAGCTCAAAGCCATTTTCGAAGGCGAAGGAATCGTTGTCGGCCAGGTTCCCGCGCCCGGCAAGCCTGTTCCCGAAACAAAAATTCTCAAAATAACTCTTTCGCTCGAACCTTATAACTGAAAAAAACTGTTTTAACCAGCATAAAAAACTGATAGAATCCTGTAATTCTGACATTGAAAGTGCAAATCTGGAGTCTTCAATGAAAACACTGCGTTGCATTCTGCCATCTAACACATTATCTACTACTGGGGCGCTCGATATTGAAATCGGCGGTATTGCATTCGATTCAAGACATGTGCGCAAAGGCGATCTTTTTGTCGCGCTTTCCGGTCAGCACATCGATGGAAGCGCCTTTATCTTCGATGCGCTCGAACGTGGCGCCGCTGCAGTGGTCACTGAATCTTCGCGCAAGAACATCGAAGTGCCAGTAGTCAAGGTTAAAGATGCCAGACAGGCTCTGTCAGAGATTTCCGACAAGTTTTACGACCAGCCCTCACAGAAGGTCAAACTGGTCGGAATTACCGGTACCAAAGGCAAAACGACAATAACCTATCTTACCCAGGCCATACTCAAGAAGGCTTTTGCTCACGCCTTTCGCATGGGCACAGTTGAATACGATATGGAATTCGAGAAAATTCCCGCTACCAACACAACACCCGAGTCACAGGTGCTGCATTCGCTCATCGATCAGGCGCTTAAAAACGGCATCAGACACGGCGTTATCGAAGTCAGCTCCCATGCCCTTAAAACCTGGCGGGTCGAGCATCTGAGTTTTGCCGTAGCCGGTTTCACCAACCTTTCGATCGAGCATACCGAATTTCACCCCGACATGAACGACTATTTCAATGCGAAAAAGCGCCTGTTCACTGAACTGGCAGCCCGCGACAAAGTCTGTGTCGTAAGTATCGACGATGATTACGGCAAAAGAATGGCTGATGAATGCAAAGCCGCCGGCCTTAATGTCAAAACCCTCTCTCTAAACGACAGTGGCGCTGATTTTTACTGCGAAAATCTCAAAATGTCGGGCACCGGCAGCGATTTCAACTTCTGTCATGGCCAGGCAAAACAGCCCTGCCACATCAATCTTCCAGGCGAATACAATGTTTTCAACGCGCTGATGGCAGGAGCCATGAGCATAGCCGTTGGAGCCGACCTTGCTGCCGTCAGCAGCGGCATAGGCGCCATTAAAAATGTGCCGGGCCGACTTGAAGCCATACACAACGATCAGGGTATCAACGTCGTTGTCGATTACGCCCATAGTCCGGCCGCACTCGAAAACGTTCTCAAGGCCATGCGCCCGGTAACCAAAAATCGCCTGATCACCGTTTTCGGTTGTGGCGGCAACCGCTCGCATGAAAAACGGCCGATCATGGGCAAAGTAGCGGTCAAATACTCAGACGTGGTCATCGTAACCAGCGACAATCCGCGCAAGGAGCAGCCGGAGGCAATCATCGAACAGATCATGCACGGTATCAGCGAGGCTGGAATCGAG
>JAKJFO010000064.1:9591-19129 GCA_022704885.1 Candidatus Rifleibacteriota bacterium
TAATACAGGATGCAGACCGCAAATCCGCAATATTCAAAGCTCTGACTGCCGCCCAGGCTGGAGATACGGTAGTGATAGCCGGAAAAGGCCACGAAACCGGTCAGTATTTCGCCGATCGCACGATCCCCTTTGACGATCGCGAAGTGGCACGCAGTTTTTTCCGGAAGCCAGACGATGACAGATAACTGGACAGCTACCCAGATTTCGCGGGCCTGCGAAGGGCAATTGATTCAGAACAGCACCCGACCGATAACCGGTTTCAGCATAGATACACGCTCTCTGCAGCCTGGAGACCTGTTCGTGGCTCTCAAAGGCGAGAACCAGGATGGCCATCTTTATGTCGCGAAGGCCGCCGAGAAAGGCGCAGCCGGGCTTCTGATTTCTGATCTATCCTCAGTTGCCGGCTTTTCTGACCAAATTGCCATTATCAGCGTTCCCGACACTCTGGCTGGCCTGCAGAAAATTGCGCAGGACAGGCGAAGTCGCCTGCAGTCAAAGGTTATCGGCGTCACCGGCAGCAATGGCAAAACCACGACGCGCGCCATGCTGCAGCATCTGCTCGGCAGCGTTGGCCGTTGCAGTGCTACCAGCGGCAACCTCAACAATCATATTGGCCTGCCGCTGACAATTCTCGGAATCGCTGCCGATGCCGACCATGCTGTGCTCGAAATGGGCATGAATCATCAGGGTGAAATCAGAGAACTCTGCCGAATTTCTCGACCAGACGCGGCTGTGATCAGCAATATCGGGCCAGCCCACATTGGCATTCTCGGCAGTCTCGAGAACATCGCCCGGGCCAAGGCCGAGATTCTCGAAAATCTGACTGAAAGCCAGATTGCAGTAGTCCCCGGAGACACCGAATTCAGCGCACTTCTACGCCAGGCTGCCAGAGCCCGACTGTTTTTCTTTGGTGAAGGCGCCAACAACGATTATCGTATCAGCAACCTGCAGATGACAGTCGAAGGCATCAGCTTCAAAGTTAACCTGCGCGACCAGGATTGCGACTGCAAATTGTCGCTGGCCGGCCGCCACAATGCATTCAATGCCACAGCCGCACTGGCCATGTTCCATCAGCTCGGCCATGACCTGCAGAAAGGCTGCCAGCTTCTCGAAAGCTTCAGACCGGTTGGTGCCCGCATGGAAAGAGTTACGATCGACGGCATCAACATTCTGCTCGACTGTTACAACGCCAACCCGGGCTCGATGAGCGAAGCTCTCAGATTTCTTGAAGTCTGCCCTGCCCCGCGCATTGCCGTTCTCGGCGATATGCGCGAACTTGGCGACATGGCTGTGCCGATGCATCGCCAGCTTGGCGAACAGGCCGCCGCCAGTGCCCCGGAACTGCTGATCTGCGTCGGCAACGATGCCGCGCATATAGCTGCAGCGGCGCGGGAGAATGGCATGGCCGAATCTTCAGTAATAGCGCTAAGCTCTAACGCCGAGGCAGCCGAAATATTGAAAGACAGATTGATAAGAGGCTCGACCGTTCTTTTCAAGGCGAGCCGGGGCATGCATTTCGAAACCATAGTGCGCAGCCTCTGGCCGGACCTCGGAAAAGACCTGCACTGAGCCATAAATAAGGAGTTTTTGCTTGTTCAGCTCTATTTTCGAGCCGCTCTCGATTCGTATCATTTTTTCCATAGTCACATCTTTTCTGCTGTCAATGATCATCGCACCACGCGTGATCTTCAACCTCAAATCACGGCAGATTGGCCAGAACGTGCGCGAAGAAGGCGTCAAGGAACACCTCAAAAAAAGTGGAATTCCAACCATGGGCGGCATCATCATTCTGATTCCGCTGATGATCACCACTATACTCTGGTGTAAACTCAACCCGTTTGTCGTTATAGCACTGCTGGTCACCGCCATAATGGGTCTGATCGGCTTTTTCGATGACATCACCAAGGTAGTCAGAGCCCGCTCGCTTGGGCTGACCGCTCGTCAGAAGCTGTTCGGCCAGATTCTGGCCGGATTTGGCGCTGCACTAGCGATCAAATATTATCCCGGCCTGCGCTTCGAAATGACCATGCCAGGCAAAGAAATACTCGAACTGGCGCCGACCTGCACTCAACTGCCGGTTTTTGGTGCAGTCGATCTCGGCTGGCTTTACATTCCCTTCGCTATTGCGGTTATCGTCGGTGCAACCAACGCGGTAAACCTGACCGACGGCCTCGATGGCCTGGCTGCCGGAACCGTGGTCGTTGCAGCAACTCCTTTTCTGGTGTTCTCGTATGTCTGCGGACACCTGATTTTTGCCCGTCATATCGGCGTGGTTTACATTGCCGGAGTTGGCGAGCTGGCAGTAATGAGCGCGGCAATCGGCGGCGGCTGCCTCGGCTTTTTATGGCATAACGCCCACCCTGCATCTGTAATTATGGGTGACACCGGTTCGCTGGCACTTGGCGGCGCGCTCGGCGCCATCGCCCTCTGCAGCAAAACCGAATTTTATCTCGCCATTGTTGGCGGCATATTCGTAATCGAAGCTCTATCAGTCATTCTACAGGTCAGCTATTTCAAAATGACCAAAGGCAAGCGCATCTTCAAAATGAGCCCGATTCACCACCATTTCGAACTCTGCGGCTGGGCCGAAGAGAAGGTGGTAATCAGATTCTGGATGGTCGGCATCATGATGGCACTGGTTGGCCTGACCCTTTTTGCTTCACGCCTCGTCGCAACTGCCGCATAAAAAAGCTCCCCGGCATCGGGCGCCGGGGAAAAGCAATTGGGATGTTATGAACAAAACAAGTTTTCAGCGATAGTAAACCGAGAGCTGAATACCAGTAAGACGCATGTTAACAAGGCTGATGTTTCTGCTGGCCATATAATAGGCACTGCTCGGATTACTGCGGATCATTTCGGTCACATCGACAGTATAGGTCTTGCCAGGAGTGTAAGTCGCATAAAATTCTCCGAGATAGTTGCCAGTCACGGCAGCATTACCTGCCCACCAATCACCCATGTCACTCACAGCGCTGACCTGCTGAGTAGTAGAGAGATAGTTCAGACATCTGCCAGAGCCGATCTCAAAGTATTCAGCAGTAAATTTCATTTCGGCCTTCACAAAAGCAAGACTGACAAAGTCAATGTTAACTGGAGTTTCAAGAGCTACTTCAGCAAATTCGCCATTTGCATCGGCAAACGGATATATCTCTGAAAACCAACCTGTGTTTCCGACACTGCTGTGAATAACTGCCGGGTTGATCTGCACGTTCACAGCTGCAATCTGGCCGGCTTCAACCGACACCGAGAGCGAATAGTCGAGATAGTCAGGATGACTGGCCTTGAGGTTATAGATACCTTTCGGAACTTTTGTGAACGAAAAGGCGCCGTTAGCGTCTGTCACAGCTGAGAAGGCAGTTCCGTCAAGGACGACAGTTACACCAGCGAGTTTCTGAGAATTAATCATATTCTCAACAGTACCAGCAATATCACCATCGGTAACTTCGGGAGTCGTTTCTATTGGCCTGAGTTCAGAAGATATCTTAATCACAGGAATCATGGTCGCGAATTTCAGAAGTCTGGTGCGCAGAATGCGATGCTTGAAATGCATTGTCAAGAAAGTGGAAAATCCGTCTTTGATCTCAAAGCTACCCTTGAGATGAAACTTTTTGGAAGGGATGATCAGTTTGTAGGTGATATTTTTATCTTTAAGGGTTGCAGAGCTGACATAAAGAACGATTTCTTTGTATTTACCGGGAGCCAGCTCGAGATCTGCGAGAACCTGCGAAATATTGTCTGCGCTGGAGTTGCCGACGAGACTGATGCTGCGTGTTCCGGTAAAGGTAGTTTTAACGCCCTTGTCTGACTTGACCTCGAGCTTATTAAAGGTTATAAGTATATCATCAGCATTATCAGGGCTGAGGAAGAGAAGTTTCAGCCGGGAAATTCCTTTTTTTACACCTTCACGCATCGAGTAATCTATCTTATAATTGCTCTTGGCAAAAGTGTATTTGCGATCGAGTTTCTTGGTGAACTTGCAGGCCAGGAGCTGTGAGGAAGAAGAATCCATAGTCGGCGCCGAATTCGACATGGAAACCCCCACAGGATTGGAAGAACCGCTGCCACCACCGAAACATCCGGTGAGTAAGGGAAGAACTATTACCGTCATCAGTGTCAGCAGTTTTAAGCGATTCATAGGGCTCCTCCTGTAAAATCGAAAAAAATCAATCGGCGCTAATATAAGGCAAGCAAATCTTGTACCTGTTTTACAAATATAGCCTAAATCAGAGAAACTGCCTGCTGAAGGCACTATCAGCAATATATATTTTTTTGCCAAGAGTCGGCAACGGGAATTTTTCCCTAGTCATCCTGATCGCTATAGGGATTTTTTACCCTGCTATTGTCCATGGTATACAGACAAAGAGAGACGAATTAACAGCCTTACCCATCTACAATGCAAGTTTCGATTTTGCACTTGAAGAACACAGTCAACCACGCGCCCACGTTGTACCGGCGCGCTTTTATTTTACGGCAACCGACAGCGAGCATGTGTACAGCCTATCTTCCGGTGACACTGCCTATACCGCCTGGAAATCAGTTTACCCGACCGAGCTATGGGGTACACCCGAAAAATCGGCGCAAATTCCCGGCTACTACCTTGCGCTAAGTGCGAATCAAATCAGACCAGACACACTAACATCAATCGCAGCGGGAAAATATATTGCCACCAGTAATCTATCAGGAGTGGCTAAGCTTGAAACTTTCAGCAACAGCTCGATTTACCTTAACAGTCCGGATTCTTCCAGAACATTCTCCAGCTCTGCCCCGAATCTTCCACTGACTATGATTCAGTCCCGCGCCAGAATCTACGTCTGCTGGGTCGAATATGATCCAGACACATTCAGCTCATCAATAAAAATCACTTCAACTTCTGATGGCGTAAACTTCGTCGGCTCGCACACATTAGTCGCAACTGGAAATTTCTCTCCCTCCATCGGTGTATCTGGCTGCAGCATAAGTCACGGCTCCGATGAATACATCGCTGTAACATACGCCAAGTCATCTTCTGAGGCTAACATCTTAACGTTTAAGGCGCCCCCAACTGTCATTGATCCACCCTATCCAGCAACCTATACAACCACCATAGGCCTTACCGATATAAGCTCACGGGAAATCGCCGTGACCCAGAACCCACGAACATCAGAGATAATCATTTCGTGGTTGAGACTTGATGGAGATTACAAGGGCTATTACCGCACATTCAGCTTTACTCCAAACAACACATGGACACCCATTTCAGCGGTGACACTTGTTGCTTCAGGCTTCTCCAAAAATTATGGCGTCAGCGTCGAAAGCTACACCAACTTCGAGAACACTTTTGTAATACCTTCAGCGACAGAACTAAAAAGCTATACGCTTAGAGACAGCGTATCCGCCCACGACAACTTCAGTCCGGCAGGCTATGCAACTCAGTTCAATTTCACTGACAGCCAGAAACATTATGCAGGCCTGCTTAGCTATGACTTCATCAACAAATATTTCTATTTCTACAAACGCGAACTTAGATTCCCCGATGAGGGACGGTGGGATAAAACAAGTAAGACCCTGCATCTGGAAGGGCCGCCGTGGCCAAACACGCTTGTAAAAATCGAATATGAATTTACTGAAGTTGCTACAGATGCATGCATAGTTCACATGGTGAATGCGAATGGCGGGCGCCAGCCGTTTAACAACATGACCGGTGTCATTGCCAGCAGCGCCTCAGCACTGTATACGGTCGAATTTGACTACAACATGGATACCGGACTGTATGCCGGATACATGAACAACAAGATCCGTATGTTAGACAGCTTAAACAATCCGGTCAACATCAGTTATGTGTCAGGCACCAGCACTGGGATTTCTTTCAGGCCAGTTGGAGATCTGACTTTCAACACCAGCTACCGTATCGAAATTGCCAGCGACGTCATAGATGCTCGTGGCACCCAAATATGGGAGCCAGTCACGCTCAATTTCACCACTCAGAAAAGCAGCTCATCGGTTATTGCCAGCGAGGTCAAAAACATCACCGCCTGGCGCGATGCCGCGCGCACACAGCAAATTGCTTCGGGAGGCGATGCCAGCGCTACGGCTGATATATATATCAGACTCGATGCAGTTGACCCGGCATTCAACACCATAGATACAGCTACGGTGAGTATTTTACTCAATGGTGCACAAATCGCACAAGCTACGCTCACACAGCTTAACGCCACTTCAAACTATTTTGACGGCTATTACAAGCTGGCAACGGCACTGGCAACCGACAGTGTCTATACCTTCAAAGCGCATCCTGACTCGGCTACGACAACCAGCGTGATAATTTCATTTCCGACTTTTTCGCCAATTTACCCCGCATCGGGATCTACGAGTATTCCTGGTCTGCCAACCATCAGAATAAAGGCCAGTGAAGCGATTCTGCCGGGAGATATCTCAGCCACGACAGTCAAGCTTCTTAAAGGTGGCGTGGAAATAGCGGCCAGCCGTTCATACAATGCGGCCGACCGCGAAATCCTGCTGACACCGACTGAAACCCTCGAAAGTGAAACAACTTACACTGTTTCAGTATCTGGCTTGCGCGATGCCTACTTCAATACTCAGAAGACCGCCCTTTCCTACCAATTCACCGTCGCCGACATCAAACCACCGACGATTACCGGTTTCAACCCCACAAACGGGGAGACTGAGGTAACCATCGACCGTTTAATTGTAATCGACTTCAGCGAAGCGCTTCTCGCGGCCAGTGCCAGCAAATCGTCGGTCAAGCTTTCCCATAACGCGATTGCAGCCAGCTACAGCGTCATTATCAACAGCAACAGAATCACCATTTCCCCTGATGATGTGCCAGGCGGCAGCCTTCTTCCCGAACAGACCTACGCTCTCGAAATCACCACTGGTGTTACCGACCTGGCTGGCAACGGTCTCGCGGCAGCTTTCAATCTTTCATTCACCACTCAGCCAAAGTCAACTGCGCCAACAGACATCAGCACGATGCAGCTCTACAAAGATGCTCTTATGACCAGCAGCTGGGGCCCGTCAGAGAAAGTTCCAGCGTCAGCCACGATTTATCTGAAGCTCACCGGAACAGACGGAGCAACCCAGACCAGAGACCTGGCAACTGCGACTCTGAGCTTTTCATGGGGCGCGCCGGCAAAGACTTTCAGTCTGCTGGAAACCGCTTCTGATTCTACAGGTATCTACTTTGGCAGCTTTAACCTTGGCTCAATTCCTGTTTATGGGCTGCCTGGCCCGCTGCCACCGGTCAGCATTGGCAGCCTGACCTTCAGCGCCGAGCAAAAACCGGCTGTGGCAGCCACTCTGACTCTGACTTTTCCCGCCCTGATTCCCGAAGAAACTTTAGTGAACAGCGTAAGCGGGCAGGTTCCTGCGGCTGATGCCGTCGGCATCCGCGTCGATTCATCGATTATTCTGAGCTTTTCAGACCAGCTTCTCGACGCCGGAAACGCGCTCTCGCTGGCAGTAGCGTCAGGAGCAACTGCAATTTCCGGCACCCGCACATTGTCTGCCGATAAACGCAAAATTACTTTTCTACCTGACAGCACTCTGCCCTATGCGAGCAAAATGACGGTAACTGCTGCTTATGCCGCAGATGGTCTCAAATCGCAGCAGGGCAACCCGCTTCATCGGGCGGTAAACTTTTCTTTCAACACCCAGAATGCCCAGACACAGCCAACCAGCATAACCCAGGTCAACCTTTTTCCTGACGCCACCTATTCATCGGCGAACAGTTATCTCAGCAATGAAGATTTTCCGCGCAGCGGCAGCATATACATCGAAGCCCGTGGCCCCGATCTGTCTGCCAATACCATCGACTTCACCATGGTCAACATCAGCACCGGCGCCAGCCTGCGTCTCGATGAAACCGGTGCCAACACCGGAATTTATCGCGGCATCTACAATTACCCCAGTCTGGCAGATGGCTTCGTATTTATCGTCTCATCAGCGGTTACGCCAGCCGCCAGTCAGACGCTTGTGCTGACCATACCTTCTCTGACACCCTATACTCCGGCCTCAGGCAGTGTCGGAGTATCCATCGGAACCAGCATCAAGGCGCGCGCCAGCGAACCAGTCGACCCGACTGCAGTTAACAACACCAACGTCAGACTCTTCCGCGATGGAATACAGGTAAACGGCGCGGCCAGCTATAACGCTGCCGACATGGAAATAGTTTTCACTCCTGCAGAATTACTTGCAACCAGCACCCAGTATGTCTATCGCATAAGCGGCATCAGCGACCTGGCTGGAAATCTCATTGACAAAGACCTCGTCGTCAGCTTTACAACCCAGGCAGAAACTGCCCCACCCAAACCGCCCCTGACCATGAAGGTTTACTCTGATAATGCCTACAGCAACATTCTGACTGAACTGGCTTATGTAAAACCCGGAAGCCCTGTTTTTATTGAGGTTTCAGGTGCTGACGAATCCGCTGCATCCATAGACTCAACCACCATTCAGCAAAGCTCAACACTGTCGGGCAACACTGAATTGTTCACATTGATCGAAACTGGTGCCAACACAGGAAAATTCAGAGGCCCGGTTACTGTTTTCAACGAAGAAAGCGCTCTGATAAAGCTGGTCTCAATTACCGACCCGACCGCATCAGCAAGCCTGCGAACATACCCCTTCCCTAAAATCACCAGTCTGTCACCAGCATCAGGAACCGCTACAATTGTCTATCTCAACCAGATCTTCACAATCACGACCAGCAAGGATGTTGCAGCGGACTCTCTAACCACTGCAACAGTCAGACTTTCAGATTCTTCGGGTATTGCGTCTTATGCTCTGTCTCTCTCAGACCCGCGCACAATCGTAGTTAAATCAGACATTCAGCCCGACTCTCTCGTAACCTTGCGAATCACTTCCGGTTTAAAAGACACCAACACAATGGATTTTCCGGAAACAGTTGCAAATTACACCAGCATCAGCCATAGTTTCTCAAATTTTGGCATTTATTCGGATGCTGGAATGACAAGCCTGCTTGCGCAGGATGCCGAGGTTGAAGTCGGCCAGACGGTGTTTCTGCTGCTGGAAGGAACCGATACCAGACCCGGCGTCAACGAACAGGCAACCGCGACTCTTAAAACAAGCCTGCCTGACCAGCTCATCACTCTTACAGAAACCTCTCCCGGCCGCTTTAGCGCATCGTTTGTCATTCCTGCTCTGCCCGAAGAAACCATCGAAATCACACCGGAGAGTCGCAGCGATCTCGCCAGAGCTCTTTTTATCATGCCGACTTTCACCATTCTTTCATACTATCCTACCAATGGTGCCTTCACCCTGCCGGCAGACAGCCTGCCAGTATGGAATTTCAGCCGGGCGGTGCGCAGCAGCGATGTTATTTCCGCTAATTTCTCGATAAAAAATCTTTCAACCAATGCTGCCGTAGCCGGCACGCTCAGCACTGATGCGGGCGGCACTCAGGTGCGGTTTCAACCCACCGCTACGCTGAATTTTGGCACAGAATATGAAATGACAGTGGCTGCCAACGTGCGTGACACAGCCAACAATACGCTTGGCGCAGCCCTGGTCACCAGATTTA
>JAKJFO010000064.1:19233-19465 GCA_022704885.1 Candidatus Rifleibacteriota bacterium
CCGCCACACTGACATTCTCATGGGGTGCGCCGGCAAAGAAAATCAGTCTGCAGGAAACCGCTTCGAACTCAACCGGAATTTACCTTGGCAGTTTTGATACAGGCTCAATACCCCTTTACGGAATTCCAACTCCGCTGCCACCGACAAGTGCTGGCAGCCTGACCTTCAGTGTAGATCTGGCGCCGGCTAAGGCTGCAACCCTTACCGTGACCTTCCCCGACCTGATTCCTGC
>JAKJFO010000065.1 GCA_022704885.1 Candidatus Rifleibacteriota bacterium
CTTTCCATCTGTCTATCTGCACGACCTCGACGTAACCCACGACATCCGCAACCCCGAAGTAGCTCGCCATGTATCAGAAGTGGCTGCCGATCAGGGTGTGCGCCAGTGCATGACCGACCTGCAGCGCCAGATCGGCCGGCATGGCAAATGGGTCGTCGATGGACGCGATATCGGTTCGGTGGTCTTCCCCAAGGCTCGCGTTAAAATATTTCTCACTGCGTCTATCGAAGAAAGAGCCCGCCGCCGCTATGAAGAGCTCACAGCCAAAGGCTTTGATGCTGATCTCAAGAGCCTGCAGCAGGAAATCGCGCGCCGCGACGAATATGATTCGAACCGCGAGATTGCGCCGCTCATTCAGGCCAAAGACGCCATATTGCTGGATACTACCAGTCTGAACATCGAACAGGTGGTCGACCGGATTATCAATATCGTAACTAATACCCGGGACAAATTGATCCCAACGGAGGAACGTATGACCGAAGTCAACACAAACACACACCAGGAACCGGCTGAAGAAACCATGGAAAACCAGATGACCATGGAGGAAGCTCTTAGTGGCGAGTTCCGAACAATCTCCAGGGGAGCGATTGTGACCGGAACTGTGATCGAAAAGAACCAGTCCGGAATTTATGTCGATCTGGGCTACAAGTCTGACGGCATCGTGCCGATCGAAGAATTCGACGGCGAAGAAAGCAAATACAACGTCGGCGACCAGATCAGGGTTTATGTCAAGAAAGTTGATGACGGTCACGGTCAGCTCATGCTGTCGTTCCGCCGCGCCAAGGAACTTGGCTCATGGGACGAAATCAACGAAGCTTTTACCAATAAGACCCCGATCGAAGCCACTGTAACCGAGCGCATCAAGGGCGGCTACAATGTCGACATCAAGGGCGTGCGCGCATTCCTGCCGCAGAGCCAGCTCTCCCACGGGAAAAACGCCAAAGAAAGCATCGGCAAAACTTTTCCGATGCTGGTCACTGAATTCGACCGCCGCCGCAAGAACGTAGTCGTTTCAGAACGCGCTATTCTCGACAAGGTTCGTGACAAGCGCAAGAACGAAATTTTTGAAAAGTACAACGTCGACGACATGATCAAGGGAACCGTTTCAAGAATCGTTGAATACGGCGCTTTTGTCGACCTCGGCGACGGCGTTGAAGGCCTGATTCACCGCAACGATCTGAGCTGGTCGGTAATTTCGAACCCACGCGAAGTTGTGCAGCCTGGCGAAACAATCGAAGCCAGAATACTCAAAATGGATTCTGAAAAGGGCAAAATCAGCCTCGGCCTCAAACAGAAGAAGGACAATCCCTGGGAAACCGTTGACAGCCGCTATCAGGTTGGCAAAAAATATCATGGCCGGGTTAAGAATCTCATGGATTTCGGCGCTTTCGTTGAACTCGAAGAAGGCATCGAAGGCCTGGTTCACATTTCTGACCTGTCATGGGCCCGCAACATCAAGCACCCGAGTGAAGTCGTCGCTTCTGGCGCCGAAATCGACATAGTGGTCAAAGAAATCGATAAAGAAAAGAAGAGAATCTCCCTCTCTTACAAAGAAGTTCTGCCACATCCGTGGGATGAAGTCACTTCCAAATACAAAATTGGTGATGTGGTTACCGGCAAGGTCAACAACATGACCGACTTCGGCGCCTTCATTGAAATTCAGCAGGGTATCGAAGGCCTTCTGCATGTCTCCGACATGGACTGGGTCAAAAAGATCAATCACCCCAAAGAAGTCCTCGAAAAGGGCCAGGAAGTCAAAGTCAAGATCCTCAACATCGACTCTGCCAACCATCGCCTCTCTCTCGGCCTCAAACAGACCACTACCGATCCCTGGGAAACCGTTGAAAACACCTACAAGGTGGGTGATCAGGTTACCGGCGTGGTTAAGAACATCGTTAACTACGGTGCTTTCGTTCAGCTTGAAAGTGGTCTCGAAGGCCTGCTGCACGTTTCTGAATTCTCCTGGCAGAATGAAGTCGAAAATCCGACCGAAGCCCTCAAGGTTGGCGACCAGGTTACCGTCATGGTTTACGAGATCGACAGAAACAAGCAGAAGATCGGTCTGTCACTGCGCCGCCTGCAGGATGACCCCTGGCGCGATATCGAACGCAAGTTCGGCAAAGACAGCGTTCACCAGGGCAAGATCACCAATCTGCTCGAGAATGGCGTTGAAGTCGAAGTTACCGAAGGTATCACCGGCTTCGTACATATCTCACAGCTTGCAGCCCAGCGGGTAAATTCTCCATCTGAAGTGGTTAAAGCCGGCGATGTCGTGACCTACAAGGTTCTCGAACTCGACCGCAAGAATCGCCGCCTCAAGCTTTCGATCAAGGAAGCCAGCATGGACAGCGACACCAAGGAACTCAAAAAATATCAGGCCGAATCAGAAACCGGCTTCTCAGACACGATTGGCGACCTGCTCAAAGAACAGCTCGAATCTTTCAAAAAGAACCTCAATAAGTAAGAGCATCAGCCCGTCTGAAATTCATACTTGACAACAGACGCTGCCCCAAAGTAAAAAAGGGGCAGCGTTTTTCTCTTGCAGATTTGTCTGCAACTATCCAAAGAAACAACTGGAGGATGTATGGCTAAGAAAATAGGAATCAACGGATTTGGACGCATCGGCAGAATGGTACTCAGGGCTGTTCTCGAGAATCCCGAACTCGAAGTAGTCGCCATCAATGACATTACCGACGCCAAAACCCTTGCTCATCTTCTCAAATATGACTCGGTTCATGGCAAGGCCAAATTTCAGGTAGAGGCCCAGGACGGCGCTCTGGTGGTCAACGGCAAAACCATCAAGATCTATGCAGAACGCGATCCCGGCAATATCCCCTGGAAGCAGCACGGAATCGAATACGTAGTTGAATCAACCGGCCTCTTCGTCGACAAGGAAAAGGCTGAAGTTCACATCACCAAGGGCGGCGCCCGCAAGGTCATCATCTCGGCACCGGCCAAGAACGAAGACATCACCATCGTCATGGGTGTCAACGAAGACAAATATGATCCGGCAAATCATCATGTCGTCAGCAACGCCAGCTGCACCACCAACTGCCTGGCCCCGGTCGCCAAAGTAATGAACGACAAGTTCGGCATCGAAAAAGGCCTGATGACCACGATCCATTCATACACCGGCGATCAGCGCATTCATGATGCCCCGCACAAAGATCTGCGCAGAGCCCGTGCCGGCGCACTGTCGATGGTTCCAACCTCAACCGGCGCTGCCAAGGCAATTTCGCTGGTTATCCCCGAACTCAAAGGAAAACTCGACGGCTTCGCCATCCGCGTACCGACCCCGAACGTATCGGTCGTCGATCTCGTTTTCAATGTCAAAAAAGCCACCACTGTTGAAGAAGTCAACGCAGCCGTTAAAGAAGCTGCCGGCACCGCCAGAAACAAAGGCATTCTCGCTTACATCGACGAACCGCTCGTCAGCATCGATTTTAACGGCGATTCACACAGTTCAGCCTTTGACGCAATGTCAACCAAGGTGATCGACGGTAATCTCGTCAAAATTCTGTCATGGTATGATAACGAGTGGGGTTACAGCTGCCGTGTACGTGATCTGATTCTCTATATGGCCAGCAAATAACCGGAGTCTGACCCGTATTGAAGCCAACACAGGGGATCCGCGTTGCGGGTTTCCTGTGTTTCTTTTTTGCTGTATAATGACTTGCACAATCCCCTGTTAACGGAGGAACCTATTATGTTCAGAACAATCAGAGATATCGCCCTTTCCGGCCGCAAGGTCCTGGTACGCGTCGATTTCAACGTGCCGCTCGATGAGAACCGCAATATCACCGACGACACCCGCATCAGAATGGCACTGCCGACCCTCAACCACGTTCTCGACAATGGCGGCAGACTTGTAATAATGAGCCATCTCGGCCGCCCAAAAGGAGCCGTCGAACCGAAATATTCTCTCAAGCCGCTGGTAGCACATTTGAGCAAACTCCTTGGCAAACCTGTTCAATTTGCTGAAGACTGCGTCGGCGAAAAGGCCGCCACAGTCGTTAACAGCCTCAAGAACGGTGAAGTCGCGATGCTCGAAAATCTGCGCTTTCACAAAGAAGAAGAAAAGAACGACCCGGCGTTTGCCAAAGCCCTGGCCGCTCTCGGCGACATCTTTGTCAGCGACGCCTTCGGCACCGCGCACCGCGCCCACGCATCGACTGCCGGCATCGCCGACACGCTTCCCGCCTACGCCGGCTTTCTGATGGAAAAGGAAATCAACTATCTCGGCAAAGTGACCACTTCGCCGGATCGCCCGCTCGTGGCCATCATGGGCGGAGCCAAGGTCAGCGACAAGATTCTCGTTATCGAAAATCTGCTCGAAAAGGTTGATGCGCTGCTGATCGGCGGCGGCATGGCCTTTACTTTCCTCAAGGCACAGGGACACAACATCGGCAAATCGCTGTGCGAACACGACAAGCTTGACCTCGCGCTTTCGTTGATCGAGAAGGCCAAAACCTCGGGGCGCCGCATTCTGCTGCCAACTGACGTGGTTACCGCCGCCGAGATCAAAGAAGGTGTGGCGACAAAGACAGTCGACATCAAGAACATCCCAGAAACAGAGCTCGGTCTCGATATCGGGCCAAAAACCATCGAAGCTTTCGCCGCTGAACTGAAGAACGCCAAGACCGTTCTGTGGAACGGCCCGATGGGCGTGTTTGAAACAAAACCGTTCGACAATGGCACCCGCAAAATCGCTGAACTGCTGACCAATCTCCATGCTACCACCGTCGTCGGCGGCGGCGATTCGGTTGCAGCGATCGAGCAGATGGGCGCAGCCGACAAGGTTTCGCATGTTTCCACCGGCGGCGGCGCCTGCCTTGAATTTCTTGAAGGCAAAGTCCTGCCCGGCATCGAAATTTTCTCACGTGACATCAAAGAAATGGCAGAAGGAGCCAAAGTATGAGCCGCAGACCTCTAATCGCCGCAAACTGGAAAATGCACAAAACCTGCCAGGAAGCCAGAACCTTCATGGCCGAGCTGTTACCGAAAATTGCCGACCTCAAGGACGTCGACGTTCTCGTCTGTCCGCCCTATACGCTGATTTCGACGGTAGACCAGGGTCGCGAGGGCAGCAAGGTGCTGCTCGGCGCCCAGAATATGTATCACGAAAGCAAAGGCGCCTTCACTGGTGAAGTTGCACCGTCGATGCTCAAGGATCTCAACTGCGAATTCGTCATTATCGGCCACTCTGAGCGGCGCTGGGTTTTCGGTGAAACCGACGAAACGATCAACAAAAAGGTGCATGCCGCTTTTGCCAATGGTCTGATTCCGGTGCTCTGCGTCGGTGAGAAGCTCGACGAGCGCGAAAAGAACCTGACCGACCAGGTCATTCTCAACCAGATGGAAAAAGATCTGGCCGGGATTTCAGAAGATTTCGTCAGCGGCATGGTTATCGCCTACGAACCGGTATGGGCGATCGGTACCGGCAAAAACGCCACGACCAAAGATGCGAAAGATGCGATCGCGCTGATCCGCGAATTCATTCACAGCAAATTTGGCCTTGAAGTAGCCAATAAAACACGCATACTTTACGGCGGTTCAGTGAAGCCCGATAACATCAAAACTTACATGGAACAGGACGGCATTGACGGCGCACTGGTTGGCGGAGCCAGCCTTGAAGCTGATTCATTCGCAAAACTGACCAGGTTCTGACCTTAAAGGACTTCACCCAAAACGACCGTCTGTCAGTCGCGACCCGCAAACGACGTCGGGGCTGGCAGGCGGTTTTTTGCTGGCAAACAACTCGCTGCATCGGTTAGAATAGCAGCATGAGTATCGGCATAAGATTCAAGATTGCCCTGGGCTTCACACTGCTGACCATCGTCGTCATCTCAGCAGTATCGTTCTGGGCCGCGCAGAGCCTCGGTGTTTCGATCGACAGCTCAGACTTCGACAAACTCGAAAGTCTCAAGAACAGCGCATTAAGCCAGCTGACACAGGCACAGAACGAGCTCGACCATCTCGGTGAAGATACTGCCGGCGCTCTTGTCGACATGAACTTCTTTGCCCAGGACAGCGATCAGCAGCAACGACTTGCCGAGAAGCTTAAAACATCACTGAATCTCGACTGGCTCGAAATTTTTCAGCAGGGTAATGCACTGCTGCAGCCAAACAGCTCATTTGTCCGGCCCGGTTTAAAGCCCTCACGACTACTGCGCCTTACCGGCACCGGCCCGTTTTCTTATCGTGGCTACCTGGTCACCGCCAGCCCGATCAGCGGAAGGGCCGATACCGCGCTGTTTCTCGCGTGCAAACCCACGTTCAAAAATATTCCTCTGCTCTGCATCTACGATGAAAAGGGAATTCTCTTTTCCGATCGTTATCTGCCTGAACCCGATTTTCTCAGAAAATTGACACTGGAAAACGTTACCGATCAGATCACCATCGATAACGAAGTTTTCCGCATCCGCGCGTTCAGGGAACCGGCCGACGCGAACTGGCTGCTGGTCGGATACGCAGCACAAAGAGCAACCATCAGCCGTGCCGACATCGACCAGCTTATGCTGAGACTGGCGGTTCTCGAAGTTGTCGGCCTGCTCATTCTCGGCTATTTTCTCGGGCAGCGCATGCTTTCGCCGCTCAATGCCCTGCGACATGGCATAGAGCAGGTCGCCGCCGGTCACTGGAAAGAACTTCCACTCACCGAAGCGCCCATGAAAAACAGCGGTGACGAGATCGAAAATGTCGCGCGCAGCTTCAATCATATGGTAAGAGAGCTGTCACTGGCTCAGAACCGGCTGATCGAAGTGCAAAAGGAGCTGGCCACCAAAGAAAAGATGGCGGCACTCGGCCGTTTTTCGGCAGGCATTGCACATGAGATTAACAACCCTCTCGGCACCATTCTGGTTACCGCCGGCATGCTCAAGGAAGCGGCTGTCAGCAGCGGCAACCCGGCTCCCGAAGAACTTGACGAAATAATCGAAGAAGTAAAGCGTTGTCGCGATATCATCGCCACGCTGCGCACCTATACCGGGCGCATGCAACCAGGACTCGTGCGCATAAGCTTTGTTGAGTTTTTCGACCAGCTGCATTCACAGATTGACGCAATGGCAGAATTCAAAGATCTCGAACTGGTCTTTTCTTCCAGCGTCAGCAGCGGCGAGCTGATGGTAGACACCAAAGCCATGCAGCAGGTCTTCTACAACCTGATCAAAAACGCCGGCGAAGCAATGACCGGCAAAGACCGGCGCTGCGTCAGCATCATCGCCGATCGTGAGTCAGACCACTTCACCATTCGGGTGCAGGATACCGGACCAGGCTTTCAGTGCCTGCCTGAGCACATCTTTGAGCCACTGTTCACTACCAAAGCTCAGGGAACCGGCCTCGGCCTGGTAATCTGCCAGGCTATCGTCGACGGTCACCATGGACAGATCGAAGCGCGCCGAATCGATGACAGCATCACTGAATTCTGCATAAGCCTTCCCATAACACAGTCAGACAATGATAAAACAGGAGAAGATCACAGATGAAAAGTCGCATAGTCGTAATCGATGATGAAGTTAAGCTGCTCAAGGCACTCAAAAAGGCTCTCGAACTCGAAGGTTTCGAAGTTTACGACTTCAGCGACCCGACCAGCGGCCTCGATTTCATAACCCGACGCGAAGTAGATCTCGTCATCTCAGATATCCGCATGAGTGGCATGTCTGGCATCGAACTGCTCGGCCGGGTCAAGCAGAAAAAACCCGATCTCGCCTGCATTCTGATGACCGCTTTTTCATCGGTAGAAACCGCGGTAACGGCAGTGAAACTCGGCGCCAGCGACTATCTGCTCAAACCCTTTGAACTGGCTGATTTCAAAAACGCAGTCAGCCAGGTATTGAAAAACCGCAGTCACTCTCAGCCAGTCAGCGGTGACAAAGAACTGATCGGGCATTCCGAGGTCATGCGTCAGGTGCATAAAATAGTCGACAGCATTTCTGATACCTGCAGCACCGTCATGATTTACGGCGAAAGCGGTACTGGCAAGGAACTCATCGCACGTTCGATTCATCACAGCTCAAGGCGCCGCGACAAAGCTTTCGTCGCAGTGAACTGCAGCGCCATTCCCGAACAACTCTTCGAGAGCGAAATGTTCGGCCACAAAAAAGGCAGCTTTACCAGCGCGTATGCCGATAAAACCGGCCTGTTCAAAGAAGCAGAAGGCGGCACCCTCTTTCTCGACGAAATCGGCGACCTGCCTTTATCGGGACAGGCCAAGCTTTTGCGTGTTCTGCAGGATGGCATCTACAAGCCGGTAGGATCAACGCAGCAGCTTAAATCTGACGTGCGCATCATCGCTGCCACCAACAAAACGCTGCGCAAGGAAGTAGCCGCCGGCAATTTTCGCGAAGACCTGCTTTATCGCATCAATGTCGTCGAAATCGAACTGCCGCCGCTGCGCCAGCGCCGCGATGACATTCGTGAACTGGCCGGGTTCTTTATCAAATATTACTCAGAACGGCACAACCGGCAGATAACCGGCGGCAGCACCGACTTTTTCGAAAAGCTGCGCAATTACGACTGGCCTGGCAACATCAGGCAGCTCGAAAACTGCATAGAGCGAGCTGTGATACTCAAACGCAGCGGCGAGCTGACAGCTGCTGACCTCAGTCTGCCAGATTCAGACAACACCGACAGCATTGTGCAGATAGACAGCTCACAGCCCCTTGCCGAAACCATCAACAAGATCGAAGAGAACATCATACTGCAGGCCCTGCATGCCGCCGACTGGAACTATTCGCGCGCGGCGGCAACGCTTGGTCTGACCAGACAGAGCCTGCATTACAAACTCAAAAAGTATGGCATCAGCAAAGATCAGTAATAATGCCACCTACAGGGGTATCGCCGCGGCCATTTTACTGCTGTTCACACTGTTGACCAGCACCCTGTCGGCGCAAACCGCAACAGAAGGCGAACCTGTATTCGGCAGGCCGGCTTACAGACTGTCTGACGAAGAAAATCTTCTATCTATGCAGTTTTCGCAAAGCTGGTCTTTCGACAACGTCGATCTGCCCTCGGTGGCCCAGGATCTCTGGGGCGAAAACAACCAGTGCCGCGCGGCTGTCATCAAAATCGACAACAAAAGCTTCATCTCGCGACTCAGCGATGACGAGAATCGCCTGTACTTCAACCTGCATGGCGCCACCACCAGTCAGTGGCAGATAATTCCTGTTTTCACGGTCAACACAAAACGCAGCCCTGGTGAATCACCTGTTTTTGTCGCCACCCCGGCTCGTATCAGAAAGCTGGAAGATGAACTCAAGGAACTGGCTGATTCGGTTCTGCGATTTCAACAACGCAACAACTGCTTTTCGTGTCATACCGCTCTGCCTCTTGCGATAACCTGCAAAGTTGCGGCTGCGTCAGGCATGCGAATTCCGAGCACAAGCCTAAACCAGATCGGCAGTGATATTGCCGGCATGCAGTCTTTCGCCGGCAGTTATCATTTTCCGCAACATCCTGATTATGGCGTGATCTCGCCGACCCTCTGCGCCGGCACGATCATGGCTATAATCAGTGACTTTTCCGGGCAGTATCTCGAAAACCTCAACAAAATAAGACTGCTGCTGCCTGACTGGACCGATGACGACGGACTGCTCAAATCCGACTTCTATTTCAGGCCGCTTTTCATCGGACACAAGACAAACACGCTCTTTGAAGCAATGATTCTGCAGACACTATATCTCTACAGCGCCACTGACGAGCCGGAAGTTTTCGACGAAAGCCTGAGGAAACGGCTTAACCAGCTACGTCAAGCCGCCGCTTTCGACCCGGCCGAACCCATTCATCGTCAGATTCTGATCATGGCCGGTACGCCAATACTGTTTCAGTTTTCGACCGCTGAGCGACCACTGATCATCAGACAATTATTGCACCTTTTGAAAAATGAACCAGAGGGAGAACGAGCCGACATCAGGGCTCTTGCACTCTATCTGCTCACCAGATTCAGCCATGAACGCCCCGAAGAACAGCTGAAAAGACGACCACTGCAAAATCTCGGCGACCGCATCTGGGCCTGTTTCGAGCAGATCGTAATTTCTCTGCCGACAAGGGCAAAAAATTACCAGCAACCTGCCGATAATATTGAACAATGAAAATTATTCCGACCAGATCATGTCGGTCAACTGCCAGACTGTGGCTGGTGTTTCTGCTGCTAGCAGGCTTCATCAGCGGTACAGCGACATTGTGCGCGCAGGATTTCGGTAATGCCAGCCCGCCCGACCTGATGAAAGACTTCGAAGCTCTGCGCCAGAGAATCAGACAAAACCCGCGTGATATCGCGGCACTCAATTCGCTCGGAATCATCTACGCCCAGGCCGGTAAACTCGAAGATGCAGTACGCCTCTGGCGTTATGCGCTCAACATCGATCCAAATTACATTCACCTTTACAACAACCTTGGCTCTGCGCTCAAGCAGGCCGGGCGCAAAGAAGAAGCCCGCCTGATCTTCAGAACCGGCCTGACCCGCTCTTCTTCATACTGGATTTATTACAACCTCGGACTGCTCGAAAAGGAAGAACGCAACCTGCCGGCCGCCGCCAACTGTTTCAAACTGTGCCTGCAGCAGCAACCAGGATTTGAACCTGCTCTCAGGCAACTTGCCGATCTCGGCTACCACGTGCAACTGCCTCCGACCCAGCCGATCAGGCCACTAAGCCTTGGCAGTTACAAACCGCCGGTCGAGACCGGCAACATCGATTTCTATCCGATGTTACCCGATGGTAATGATAATCGCGGCAGTTCGTACAGTTCAGGTTCGACTTATGCGGCAAAATCTGCACGCACGACGCCCTCTTCTTTCACACCACTCTCACTGGCTGACTGCGACAAGATCATCAGAGAATTCAAGGCGACGCCTCACGACCGTTATATTGCATTGACCTTCGATGATGGCCCGCACCACACCAATACCCGCGAGATACTTGACATTCTCAGACGCGAGGGCGCGAAGGCGACATTTTTCGTTCTCGGCAGCCGTGCCGAAACCTATCCGGACATCATCGCCCGCATGGCTGCCGAAGGTCACGACATCGGCAACCACACCTGGGAACATCGTGGCCTTGGCAAAAGCAGCAGCGCTGAAGGCCTGCAAAGCCTGCGCCGCACCAACGAACTGATCAGCGGCATTACCGGCAAACCCTGCCTGATCGTCAGACCACCCTTCGGGCAGACGAATCAGAAGGTGCGCGCGCTCATTCACGGTCAGGGATGGCACGAAATCATGTGGGATTCAGACAGCCGCGACTGGGAAAATAAGAACCCCGATCGCATACTTTACCGCGTCATGCGCTCGGTAAGTCCCGGCAGCATCGTGCTTTTTCACGACATCCACCCCGGCGCCGCCCAGATGTTGCCAACCCTGATAAAAGCATTCAAGCAGAACGGTTACCGCTTCATCACCATTTCAGAGCTCATCGCCATCAGCAACGCCAGCTGAGCACCGCTGCTGAATACATCTACAGATTTCACCGATTCCGCTGATTGATTCTTATTTTTATCTCAGCTCTTCTTTGCGTCTCTGCGCCTTTGTGCGAGCATCTCTTACCAGCAGCGACTCTGCATATCGTGGCCTGCTTTGACCTGAATTCTATCGGCGTAATCGGCGGAAAACTCTTCTGTCTTAACTTCTTCTTTACAAATGCGCGCAGAATTACTTATGCTAAGCGCATGTGGATAGTAATTCTCAACTTCTGCCTGTTTCTGCTGCTGCTGGGGTTCTTTTTTTACGGCATCAGACAGTGGACAAGCCTGATCAGCGAGCCAGAAGAAGATTCGAAAAATGTCATCATCGACGGCCGCAACCTGCGACTGCCGCTATGGATCCTGATAGCCGGGCTCGGTGCGGTATCACTGCTCAAGGATATACTCAGCTGGCTCGGTTACTAATTGTGCGCAAGATAGTCTCTGGCATCGACCGAATGAACGAGTAAGGTAGTTGGCATACCGCTCAGCATGCGATCATAACTTGCGAACCAGTTTTCTTCCTGACCGGCTTCGGGCAGTTCAAAACCGATGAAAACACAGTCAGCGTCTGCCGAATTCCGATGCAGCGTGTCGCCGAAATTACCGCCGCAGACAACGACCTCGGGCTCAGCATCGACGCGCGCAAATTCGATGAGCTCTTCGAGCGCCTTTTGAGATTGCTCACGGCCATCCTCGCTCTGAATGACGCGTTTGAGAACGATGCGTGAATTGCCCCATTCCCAGTTATGCGAAAGCAGGTGCGCCATCAGTATCATCAGCGGCCCGTTTTTCTGACCGCGCCACCAGATATCGATGCGCTTCGACTTCTGCGGGTCGGGCAGGCCACGGTCGCAGACAAGAATCTGACTGACATTCAAAAAACTCGCCTCACGCAGATACGAAGCGTATTTAACCGGATCACGCGAATCACCCATCCAGCCGCAGATAAACAGGTTCGGGCGCAGCGGGCCATAGGCAGAACCCTGCAGAATGGTGCGCACTCCGGCCGGCACATCATCGGCGACGACTACCTGCGAAAATGCCTGAATTCCCTTTTCATCGAGAAAATCGTTGAGCTGCCTGCAGGCGAACTGTCGCTGCTGGCTGAGGTCTGCCAGCCTGCCGATAAGAATGTTGGCAAGAATGACCAGACCTCGACCGGCATTGAGCCATACCGAGTAAGTCACCAGAGTTTCACGCGAAGATGGATTGCCGCTCAGAGTAAGAATCGACGGGCGCCAGTTGCGCACGTCGTCTTCGAACTGCTTGAGAATGAAAAGATTGTCTCTGATGCGCGAATACAAAAATCCGCGGCGCGCATCGCCAAACGAAATCGCCATTTTGCGCTTGCGCAGATAAAATACCAGAGAAAAAAGCACCAACAAAGCCAGTAAAGCAGCCTTTAAGTCGATCAGCAGTGCCGAGCCAAAGCTGCCGACAAACCCGAGAAAAGCCAGCGACCAGTGAAAATACCTGAAGCGCGGTCTGAATGAAGGATTGGCCGAGTATGCTTCGATAAAGGCAGCCAGATTAAGCAATCCAAAAGTGAACAGAAAAAACATACCCATGATTGCAGCGACATGATTCAGAAAAAGACCGCCAGAACCGTCGCCTCCAAGCCAGAGAAGAACAAAAGTGGCGGCAGCACAGAAATACAAAGCCGCACGCGGTTCATCAGCAGCACCATAGCCTCTGGCAAAGGGTTTTAGAAATGGAATGATCTCGTCGCGTGCAATTGCCTGCAGAACTCTTGGCGCGCCGACGAAACGACCGAGAGCACTCGACAGAGTAGCCGCATAAACGCCGGCTACCACCATAAAATCAGCGCCGAACAGAGCGTTTTCGAGCATCACACGGTAAGGCGTTTCGATCAGTTCAGACCTGGCAAAACCACCGCCATAAAAAATTATCTGCAGAAAATACACGCTCGTGGCAACCAGCAGGGCATACAGGGTTCCCTTCGTCATGCTCTCGCCAGGTTTTTCGAGATCGCCAGACATGTTGATGCCTGCGATAAAACCGGTCACCGATGGAAAATAGATGGCAAACAACGTCCAGAAATTGCTGCTACCCATCGGGCAGTTGGCAGAATAAAGGTTGGCGGCGAACCGCTCACTTGAGAAACTGCGCGCCGCGCCGGTGAGATAGATGAAAATCGACGAAAACAGTATCGCCATGATGACATACTGTGTCTTTATCGCCCAGTCAGCGCCAATTCGCGCGATAACAAAAAGAATCACTGCGGCGGCCAGACCGGTATAAAGAAAATAGGGTTCGAGAATCTCGAACGACTTGGTCGCAGCTTCAGCGAAGCCAAGCAGATAGAAGCTGATCGATACGACCTGCGCCAGAAATAGAGTGATGCCGATAGCACCGCCGAATTCGGCTCCGAGCACGCGCGACACCATAAAATAGGCGCCACCGCCCTTAACCGGCATGTTCGTCGCAATCGCACCGACCGAAAGCGTCGTCAGCAGGGTGATGAACTGGCATAATACCAATATGGCAATGGCGTTGATGATGCCGGCCTGACCGACAACGTAATTCGCACGCATGAACATGATAACGCCGAAAATCGTGAGAATACTCGGCGTAAAGACACCGGCGAAGGTGCCAAATTTCAAATTACTGCCGCGACCGGCCTGACTGGCGTCGAACATCACCTTTCCCCGCGTCCTGTCTTGCTTGTTCAAAGGGTAACACAGTGCGCGAGGGGCAGGCAACAACATTGCCTGCCATGCAACGAAGGCAGACAGACAAAGGACGCAGGCTGAAATACAATCAAAGGTCTTGGAAAAAATTCGATTTTGCCTTATGCTGTAGGCAGCAAACGTTCAAATTCCGGTAATCACAAGGAGAGAGGCATTGGAAAACGACATCACCATCAAACGGCGCCTGAAAACCTTCCCGAACCTCAAGGCCGAAGACTTCCAGCACCCCTGGGACCGCCAGGCCGTAAGTGCGCTCAAGGCTATTCCCGGCTTTGAATTCCTCGTCAAGAAGCTCATGGAAATCGGCTTCGAGCAGTTTTTCAGAATTACCAACCTGGCCAGCAACGTACAGGTTAAGGGAAAAATGCTGCCGCGTCTGCGCGAAACCCTGCGCTATGCCGCCCGCATTCTCGACATGCAGGAACCCGACCTGTTCATCACCACAACCCCGGTGCCCAATGCTTACACCTATGGCGAAACCAAGCCTTTTATCGTGCTTACTTCGGGTCTGATCGAAGTCATGGACGAAGAAGAAATCTTCTTCATTCTGGCACACGAACTCGGCCACATCAAATGCGGACACGTGCTCTACAAGACGATGGCGCGCAATTTCAAGATCGTTCTCGATATCGCAGCGGCCGCTACGCTCGGCGTTTCTTCGCTGATCAGCACCGGTCTGCAGCTTGCCCTCTTCGACTGGGAAAGAAAATCAGAAATGACCTGCGACCGCGCCGGCCTGCTCTGCGTGCAGAACCAGCACATCGCCAACCGCGCCTTCATGAAAATGGCGGCTGCTTCACCCAAGCTTTACAACGAAATGGACGAAGCTGAATTTCTTCGCCAGATCAGGGCTTACGAAGACGCTACCGATGAATCATTCATCAACAAAACCTATACTGCGCTCATTACTTCGACGATGACACATCCCTTCCTGATCCTGCGCGCAAAACAGCTCGACACCTGGATCGAAAACGATGAATTCAGCAAAGTTGCCGGCATCAGCAAAGAAGAAGTCCGTCAGGATAATCCGAGCTTCTCTACTGCAGAAGCCTGATCACATCATCGCGTTTCTGCGAAACGGCCAGATCGAGAGCGGTCTGGCCGTTTTCTGTTTTCAGAGTCATGTCGGCACCGGCGGCGAGCAGCTCCTTTACCGAATCAGTGCAACCCTGCTGCGCAGCAAGGTGCAAAGGTGTCCAGCCATCTGAATCGGCAATATCGAGAGCAGCACCCAACTCTATCAGCTGCTTAACAATTGGCGTACAGCCCCGATAAGCGGCCCAGTGCAGAGGAGTCCAGCCATCGCGCTCGATGCGCCTGAAATCGGCGCCCTTCTCGATCAGCATGGCAAAAGTTTCCGGTTTCGAACGGGCAGCAGTGAGATGCAGAGCGGTTACCCCATCGACATTCATCGCATCGACCTGCGCGCCAGCACGCAGTATCGCGGCAGTCGCTTCCTTCATACCGTATTTGGCAGCCAGATGCAGCGGCGCAATGCCGGTTATATCTGTAGCAGAGATGTCAGCACCGGCTTCGATAAGCTTTAGAGCCAGCGCTTCGTCTTTACTGTCGAGCGCTTTGTGCAGTTTGAGTTCGTCGTTCATGTTTTCTCCAGCAAGTCCCAAAAGGATTATTGATATACTTCCGTTTTTTTATTATACTGAATGAAGTTTATACGTTCTTCGAATTTTATGCCAGCACGGGAGGAAACGACATGGGCTTTTTTGCTAACCAGATGCGTTCGGTTATCGAGTGGAAAGATGCTGATCCCGATCTTCTGATCTGGAGATGGAACGGCACCAATGACGAGCTTAAGAATGCTTCGAAGCTCATTATCAACCCCGGCCAGGCCGCCATATTCGTATATGAAGGCCAGATCAAAGCCATTCACGATTATCCCGGCATGTTCGAACTGCGAACCGCCAACCTGCCCTTCTGGACCACGATCAGCAAGATCATGCAGGGCTTCACCTCTGAACACAAGGCGAATATCTATTTCATCCGCATAACTACCTTCCTGAACCAGAAATGGGGAACCAAGGCGCCGGTCAAGTACACCGACCCGGTTTACAAGTTTCCGGTTGGGCTGCGGGCCTTCGGCAATTTCTCGTTCAACATCACCGACCCGCGCAAATTCTTCACCGAATTTGTCAGCAACGCCGATGTTTACCCGATCAGTGCAATCCGCAACGTCATCGTCGACCGCATCATGCTGCCGCTGACCAATGTTCTGGCACAGTCAGGCTTCAGCTATGCTGAAATCGACAGCCATCGCATGGATTTGTCGAAGAAGCTCAGCGAGCTGGTCGCCCCTGAATTTCTGCCACTCGGCTTTGAAATGTCTGACTTCAGAATCGAAAACACCGATTTCGACGAAAAGACCCAGGAGCGCATCGACAAAATTTCCGACAAAATGGCTGATGCACACGCTATCAACGCCATGGGCAACATCAACAATCAGGGCCTCAACGCTTACGCCACCATCGAGCGCCTCAATGCCATGAACACTGCTGCCGCCAATCCGAATGGCATGGCAGGAATGGGCGTCGGCATGGGTGCCGGTATGGGTCTCGGCGCCGGCATGGGTATGATGGGTGGAATGGGCATGCAGCAGCCACAGCAGGCCGCGGCAGCGACCGTTAACTGCGGTTCATGTAACGCCAGTATGGCCCAGAACGCCAAGTTCTGCCCTGAGTGTGGCAAGCCCAACACTGCTGGCCAGGCCCCCTGTGTTCATTGTGGAGCGCAGATCAAGCAGGGCGCCAAATTCTGCCCTGAATGCGGCAAGCCTCAGAGTGCCAGCTGCCCCAAATGCAACGCTTCGATTCCCGGTGGAGTAAAATTCTGCCCCGAGTGTGGCGAAAAAACCCAGTAATTCAACGCTTTCAGAGCAATCAAAAAACCGCCGGTTTTGCCCGGCGGTTTTTTGTTGCGGCTTTGGAGCTGGTATTACTGGAAAAAGGTGGTCAGGCCGAGCACCAGGCGATAGTTGTAGCCATAGCGCTGGTCGTTGGTCACTGCGATTGGCACTGCCAGCTCGAATGCAAAGTTTTCGGTCGGAGTGTAGCGCAGACCTGGTATTACATCGACTTTGAGACCTTCGGCGCCCCAGTCTTCACCGGCAAGTTCAGCCATAACCGTAACATTGTGTGTGTGCGGATATTCAATACCTATGTTGTAGTAAAACTTATCGGCCAGGCCATCAGGATAGAACTGGGTATTTGGGTCACCAGTCATGACATAGCCAAGATTGAGATGGCCGACGACTTTTTCGTAACTCTTGCTGAAAGCGGTAAAGATCTCGAAGTCGGTCTTGCCGGTACCAAGCCCCTTGCTGTCGTTACCGGTCGGGAACTTGAAACCGAGACCAAAGGCACCACGCATCTGATACTGAGGATTATCGAAGATGCGGTATTTGAAACCAAGTTTCGAATCGCCGCTGCCTGACTCAGAGATGTCGCGGGTCCAGAGAATGCGTGATTTGATGGTGTAATCAACGACCGGAATGGTGTAAATAACCTCAAGATCATCGGTTACTGCGTAGTTGAAGAAAATCGGCAGTTCGAGCATGTCGCCGCTTTCGTTGCTTGCCAGCTGGCGGTCGTAGACGCGGTCGAGATCGAACCAGCTTGAATGAAAGCCCATCTTGAACGAACCAGCTTTGCTGACGTCAGCCGAAGTTGTGTGAGTAAGCCCGGTAAAGCCCGACATGTTACAGGCAAGCACACGGGTTACCGCTTCTTCGAGCGGAACCGTCATCATGGTATCAGAATAGAGAGGCGGCAAAACTGTGCGTGACGGCACCGGCAAGGTAGTTACCGGCGGCAGGTTGAGCGGTTCCTGTGAATATATCTCACTGCCTCCGGCTGCGCGACCACCGCCGCTTTTCACGACAGGCGCTCTCTGCGGCCGCTGCACCGGAACCGGCGCGGCAATCTGCGAAGAAAGCCCTGAAGAACTGCCACTGACGTTGCCGGTGATTGGTGGTAGACTCAGCTGCTGCGGCGCGCCTGATGAACCCGGCGCCACCGTTATTGGCGGCAGAGTTTCACTCTGTCCCAGATATTGCGGTGCATTCTGGGTCGCACTGTATTGATCGGCAGATCTGCTCATGGCAGTCTGCATCGAGCTCGAAAAGCCATTCTGCCGCACCTGCTGCTGCGAATAAGAATAGCTCTGCGCCCACGCCGGCGATGCCAACAGCCAGGCTGCCAATGCGACTATTGCGGTATTTCTTTTCATACCCAGCTCCTTTGCGCCCATTCCCGCAGATGGCCGTTTCCGACCAGCCACGACATGAACTTTTTAACAGCGTACAATACGCCGCTCGTCACATCGGCAGATGTCCGAAATATTTTTAGCTTAATTTGCCATCCTCGATAAAAAATTCGAGTTTTGTGGCAGAAGGACTGTCGGAATGCAATGCCAGCTCAACTGGCCTTTTCGACAGCCTTGAATCGCAGTTGAAGCTCTCTGAACCAGCAGTAACCGACAGGAACCACGAACAGAGTCAATAACTCGATGCACATGCCTCCGAAAGTCGGTATTGCCATAGGAATCATGACATCAGCACCACGGCCGGTCGAGGTCAACACTGGCAGCAGAGCCAGTATCGTCGTGGCAGTAGTCATCAAACATGGCCTGATTCTTTTGAGACCGGCTGCCAGAACCGCCGCGCGGATCTCTTTGACATTTTCCGGGTCACGCCTGCGAAAGCTTTCTTCAAGATAAGAGGCCATAACCACACCATCGTCACTGGCAATACCAAACAGCGCGATAAAGCCAACCCAGACAGCAATAGAAAGATTCATCGGCCCGATATTGAGCAACTCGCGAAAGTGAATGCCGAAAAGGGAGAAATTGAGAAACCAGCTTTGAGAGTAAAGCCAGATCATGATAAAGCCACCTGCCCACGCAATGCCGATTCCGGCAAATACCAGAAAAGTCACTGCAACTGAAG
>JAKJFO010000066.1 GCA_022704885.1 Candidatus Rifleibacteriota bacterium
TTGTCTTCGGCACTCTGCATACCACTGACGCCGCCCAGACAATCAACCGCATTATCGACATGTTCCCGCCGCATCAACAGTCACAGATCCGCTCGCAGCTGTCTTTCGTTCTGCGGGCAGTTGTTGCCCAGCAACTGCTGCCGATTGCCAGCGGAAAAGGCCGCGTCGTCTGCAACGAAATTCTGATCGGCAACCCCGCCGTAGCCAACTGCATTCGCGAACAGAAGATCTCGGGTTTGTACACAGTTATGCAGACAAGCCACGAAGACGGCATGATGACCTTCGAAATGTCACTCAGAGACCTGTATCTGCGCGGCGACATCACTCTTGAAGAAGCCATGGTTCACACCATGCATCCGAAAGAGCTCGAAAGAATGCTCAAGAGCGCCTGACCAGGTCAGGCCGATGAAAATCAAGCATGTTCCCTGGCTCAGGTGCCTGGACTGCGGCAGTCAGCTTTCGATAATAGCCGGCCCCATAAGCGAAGAACAGATCGAGAATGGTGTAATCGGCTGCAATAAATGCAGACGACTCTATCCGGTTCTCGGTGGGGCGGCTGTTTTATTTTGCCGCAACAGCGGCCATTCTCTCAATCCAGCTGAGATCGCAACCCTGGCAGCGCTTGGCTATGCACCGGCCGACTTCGCCTACGAAGCAAAAGAGCTGAGCAGCGACGAGCGCAAACAGGTTGCGGTTCTCAAAAACTGGGAATACCAGTGGGATGAAATACACCCGTTTACGCAAAGCGATCTCGACAGCAACGGATTTCTGGGTCAGGATGCCTTCAAAAATTTCATTCCCATAGCCTCTGAGAAAGTCGCAGGCACAACAGTTCTGGTTGGTGGCGCCGGGCGCGGGCGTGAAGTATACCACCTGAGCAGAATGGGGGCTGCAACGATAATAGCCCTCGACCTTGGCCGCGAAATATACGCCGCCCGCAAACTGCTGCAGTCGTGCAGTTCTACCGAAATTCTGCTGATCCGCTCAGACCTGGTGAACATACCACTGCAAACCGGCCTTGTCGATATAGCCATCTGCGACCATGCGCTACAGCATGTACATAACCACCGGCAAGGTTTCAACGAACTTGCCCGGGTTACCCGAAGTGAAGGTCTGACTGCAATATGCGTCTACAGCTGGGAAGGCAATTTTCTCATGACGCACATGGTAGAGCCTGCTAAAAGCGTTCTGCACCGGATTCCTCTGAAAATGCTGTTCATGCTGTCGTTTTTTCCGGCTTTCGTTCTGCATTTCATCATAATGTGCCTTTATGTTCCCGCCGCCATGATCGCCCCGGCAATTGCCAGACGAATACCTCTCTTCGACCACATGATACTCTGGTCGAAAAACCGCTTCATAACGACCTGGATGTCAATCTTCGACCTTTTTCACGCGCCCATCTCATATCATTTCAGACGCGAAGAAGTCACCAGACTGGCCGAAGAAAACAATATGACAATCGAATGTCTCCGCCACACCAACCGGGTACTATGGTCGATGATCGCCCGCAAAAACGCAACAAATAACTAGTCCTCTGTCAACATTGAACGTGTGGTTTTACGTCATTGCGAGCGAAGCAATCTCATTGTCAGAGAGATTAGTTCAGAGCGGGTACCACTTGAAGTTGCGTAAGAAAAAATTGCGGTATGGCAACGATCTTCTGATTACGGTGGCGAAACTGGGCGAACTGATTATCTCAAGATATTCATTTCTTTCCTCTGGTCTGGCGGCAAACAGATAAAATGCATCATTCAAGGCAAGCATAGTCTCAGAAATCTGACCGGCTTCGAAATAGAGTTCGGCCAGCCCGATCTTCAGGCTGAAATCGCCACTGTTTTTAGCGTCGGCGAACTGCAGATCTTCGATTGCGCCAGAATAATTTCCCTGCCGTCTTCTTGCTGCCGAACGCCAGAAGTGAACGAGCGCCAGGTCTCGATACTTATTCTCTATCGACATGGTGAAGTCTCTTTCGGCAGCTGCAAAATCGCCGGTGACCATAAGCAGAAAGCCGCGATCAAGAGGCAGATCAGCCCTCTTCTTAGTGTATTCGAGAGCTTTGCTGAAATAACTGATGGCTTCGCGCAGTCGGCCAAAATTGCGACTGATGCGCCCCATGCCGTAATAACCGCCCTGAAACTCAGGGTAAAGTCTGATCAGCTCCTGATAATGCTTTCCCGCTTCGACGTAGTTTTCCTGTTCCAGATAATAGAGGCCGAGCAGGTTGCGGGCAAACCGGTTGGCAGGATCCAGCTCGACGGCATGTTCGAGCAGAGTTCTGCTGTGACCCCACAGCTGCGTGTATTGAAAAGAAATAGCCGACAGACAGATGATCACGACAATCGAGGCGGGTTGCAGCAGATAAGCCAGATTGCGCGAAGACATGGCATTGTGCAGCGGCACGATCAGACAGAGCAGTATGCCGAGCAGCGCCACATAAAGAAAATGCAGACCGGCGTAGAAGTTGTAACCCACCAGCACAATGCCTGACATTGGAATGATATTGAGAAGATAGAACAGCGCAGCAAAAATGGCCAGCCGGTTTCTGCGACAGATCAACAACCCCGCAACCAGCGTAATCAGCAGGTATACCGGGCCAGAACCGAGCTTTGCCTGTGATGCTGCGTTGATTTCGTACATCGGACTGAGGCCGGTCGGCAAGATCGACTTGCCGACGTAAAAAGCAATGTTGTAGCTGGCGAGCAGAAAATTCAAACTGCGACCTTCGGTTTTAGTAATTCCCCCCTGAATGCCAAAAAGCATGGTCAATAAAAACGCCATTGCAACGATGAAGGCCGGCAGTTTTTCGCTAAAAACCGGGCGCTGCAGCGGCCTTTCTTTTAGCCAGTCGAGCATCAGCCAGACCAGCGGCAAAAAGCAGGCGAGTCCTTTGGCAAGGCTCGAGACAACCATAAAAATGATGGCTGCCGCCATGTCAGAACCGCGCAAACTTTGCTGATATTTTAGATATGCCATGATAGAGGCAAAATAAAACAGCCCGAACAGCAGATTTCTTCGTTCCATAACCCAGGTCACCGATTCAACCTGAACCGGATGTACAGCCCATATTGCCGCAATCACAAAAGCAACCTTCATGTCTGACACAAGTGTGGTGACAATCTGAAAAACCAGAACTGTACAAATGAGATGCAAAAGAAGGTTGATGAAGTGCGATATCGCACTGTTGAAACCGAACAGGTTGTATTCGAGCCAGTGACTGGCGATGCTCAAAGGCGTATAAATATTCGGCTCAAACGATGTAAAAATCTTTACCAGCGATTTAAAGGTCAAAGGGGCCAGTACATCGGCATTTTCGAGAATGAGCACGTGCTCGTCAAAAAGAACGTATTCTGCCGACATCGCCGGCGCAAAAGTCAGAATGACCAGCGCCAGCAGGGCCAGAATCAGATAGTTTCGCTTTTCATACGGTTCGGCTGAGTTTTCTTTCAAGATTACTGCCACTCCTTCTGCCAAAGGGCAAACATAAACAACGCCCAGAGACGGTAACCATTGTCTCTTCTGCGGTTGCGATGATCGTCATAAAGCTTCATGATGCTGCCGGTGTCGGGAAAAATCTCTTTAAACTGCCGATCGTGTATACAGTCGACAAAGGTTTTTGCCAGACGGTTTTCGAGCCAGACCGATACCGGACTGCCGAAACCTTCTTTTTTTCGTTTGAGAACCGGTTCGGGCAATATTGTCGCCAGTTTCTGCCGCAACAGCGACTTGGTCGCAAAAGCAGTGAACTTGCGCTTTTCCGGTATTGCAAACGCGGCCTCGACAAGCCGGTAATCAAGGAACGGTGCGCGTATTTCGAGCGTGTGAGCCATTGAAGCCTGATCAGCCTTGTATAGGATATCGTCGGCAAGCCAGGTCTGCAGATCGACGATAGCCTGCTGCTGCAGCATCGGCAAGCCTTTGAGTTCAGCGTAATGCGCCGCGAAATTGTTCCAGGTCTGGTGACTGCCAAGTTGTGCGTTGATATTCGATGACAGCATGGCTTTCTTTTCATCTTCAGCAAAAAGCAGGCGCCAGGAAAAATGGCTCTGTGGCGGTGGCAGATGCGCAAACTCGCAGAACTGCCGCACTTTGTAATGCGTCGAAACCTTACCCCTGTCTGCCGGAACCAGGCCGACAAGCGCAGAAGCCAGGCTCAAAACCTGTCGCCAGAAAGGAAATACCCGATATCCGGTCATGGCAAAAAGATCAGCACGACGGGTTTCGTAGCCGGCAAACATTTCGTCGCCGCCGTCACCGCAGAGAACGGTTTTGATACTGCGGCTGGTGTTACGGCACAGCTGAAAAAAAGGCAAGGTCGAGGTATCTGCAAAGGGCTGGTCAAAATACTTAACCAGGCTCTGCAAGAACTCGGTGTCGGGCTCATGAAAAAAATCGACGTGGTTGGGCAGACCGAGGCCTGCAGACAGGCTGGCAGCATTGGCAGACTCGTCAAAAGAGCTCTCTTTGAAGCCAATCGTAAACGTCTGCAGATCAGAGCAATGCCTGGCTGCAAGTGTCGTCACTGCCGCAGAGTCGATGCCTCCGCTCAAGAATGAGCCGACCGGCACATCGCTGATCAGGCGATATTTTACCGCAGATTCGAGCAGATCGAGAACTCCATCACCGGCAGCACTGTACTCACCTGAACCAATCCGGTCGCCGAGGTTCCAGTAGCGAAACTGCTGTGTTTTTCCGTTGGCGATTTTAAGGTAATGGCCGGGCAAAAGCTTTTTAATATCCGCAAAAATTGTTCTTTCACCGGTAATATAACCAAGTGACAGATAATCAGACAGAGCAACGAAGTCCAGTTGCCGGCCACAACCGGGGTATGCAAGCAAAGCCTTGGCTTCTGATGCAAAAACGAAGTCGCTGCCAGCTTTACTGTAAACCAGAGGCTTGATGCCAAGGCGGTCTCTGACACAATAAAGCTCTGCAAGCTCTCTGTCATAAACCGCAAAAGCAAACATGCCATTGAGATATGCGAGGCAGCCGGGCCCGTATTGCGCCCAGAGTTCGAGCAGAACTTCGGTGTCTGAAGTGGTAGAAAGACTGCTGATACTCAACCGGGCCCTGAGTTCACGAAAGTTGTAGATTTCACCGTTGAAGGTTATGACAAAGCGTCGGTCAGCCGAAACCATCGGCTGGTTCGAACGGGCATCGAGATCGAGAATCGACAGGCGTTGGTGCCCAAATGCCATGCCAGACTCGACATATACGCCGCTGGCTTCCTGGCCGCGATGCCGTATGGTCGCGGCCATATTCCGTATTATCAGGTCATTTTCCTGATCGGGCGCCAGGCGAAGAAATCCGCATATACCACACATCTCTCAGCGCCACCACTTAAGCAGCTTCTGCGCTAGAAAGAACAGTTTAGCCTCGATCAGCAGGCCAGAAAAGCCACTTTTGAAGCGGAATCTGGCCAGCGGTCGATAGAGCTTCGAAGCAAACTTGATCAGGCAATCTCTGATCGAGCCAGAATTCAAAAGCAGCGAGGCTTTTTCGTCGACAAAATAGGCGACTACCTGCAGCATTTCAATCAGCGGTTTCATTTCGTCAGAAATCCAGGGCGAAGAGATGTTCTGCTCGATTTCGGCATTTATCCATTCATCGAGATTCGCCGGCGAGCGGTAGCCCAGCTCTTTTGCCTTTTCCCCGAGAACTGAACCGGGTACGACCCTGAAAATATTCGGCTGAAAGATGAAACAGCGCGGGTTCTCTCTGATCAACTGTTCGAGCAGCCTGGTCGTCTGCCTGATTTCGGCGATGGTTTCGGTAGGAGTTCCGATGATCCAGTTGTAGGCGGCAATCAGCTTTTTATGCCTTGCCAGCTTGCGATTTATCTCGATAATGTCGGCGACAGTTATGCCCTTTTGAAACAGATCGAGCACTCTTTGACAGCCAGATTCAACGCCGATGTGCAGCATTTCGGTGCCGGTTTCGCTGAGCAGATCGAGAAAATCATCATCCATGCGCTTGATCTCATCGACCCGGGCACCGCGAAAGCTCAGTTTAACCCGCATGTTACGCTGTTTAAGTGCGAGAACTACCGCCCTGACATGCTCGAGGTTCACAAAAGAATCGTCATCATAAAAATAAATGGTCGTAGCACCATATTTGCTCTGCAAAAAGGCGATGTGGTCAACGATCTCATCGGTAGCCACCGGCACCCATTTTGGCGAAAACTCACGATAAAGCGCAGGTGAAATGCAAAAAGCACAACGGTATGGGCAGCCATAAGCGCTGTAAATGGGAAAAACCCGGTCAGTCGACCCGATCTGGCCGTAGACAGAATAATCGCGAATCAAATGATAGGGCAGATCGCGGTAGCTGACATGCTCAAAACCATGAAAACGGCCATTAAAATGCGGCTGTCCGTTGATCTTGTATGCCAGCCCCGGTATTTTCTGCAACAGAGCGAGATCGTCGGCTCTACCTTGCAGAATGGCAGCTGTAAGCTGTGCAGTCGCGGCGACGCCACTGCCGGCCACGGCAAAGTCGACAGATTCTTCGCTCAGGCATGAGGCTGCGTCAGTTGTCGGCATTGCCCCACCCCAGACAATTTTTGTATCTGAGTGCTTTTTGATGAATCTCGATATTTCAAGCGAATGGGCAACCGGATACCCGGCCATGACGGTAAAGCCCACCCAGGCGGGCTTGCGCTGCAGCAGACGCAAAAGAGCTTCGCGCCAGTTTCCCTCGATCACTCTGGTGTCGAGAATCTCGACATCAACTGCCATTGCGGTCAGCGGGGCTGCAACGTAAAGCAGACTCAGCGGCAGATGCCGGGAAAAGTCTCCAGAAAGCCCCATCTGGGGCTGAACCAGAATGACCAGCGGGTTATCTGCTTCTGGGCTCTGACATGGTGTGTTCATACATCTTTCCTTGAATGAATGCTAAGAATGCGACTGCCAGGGTGAGCACCCCGACGCCAAGAGAGAATATGAACCCCAGAAACGTTTCGCGCTCGAGTCTTCCTTTAAAAGACACCAGTGTGGTCACGCCAGCAACAAAAAGACAGAGAAGGCTGGAAAAGCACTTTACCGGGCGGTAAATCAGCGACATGCTGATTATCAGAATGAACGTTCGTATCGAGTCTCTGAGGTGCTTCACCTTTGAAACACCTGTTCGTTTGCCGTATTCAATCGGAATGTATTCGATAAAGCGATGATTTAGCGCGGCAAAGAAGGTTAATGAAGTCGAGAATGAAAACCCTTTGCTGAAAAGATGCCCGCCGTGTTCGACCAGGGACTTTTTGAAGATTCTGATGCCGCTGTTCGGGTCGAGAGAGGTGTGTTCGCAGAAGAAATAGAGCAGAAACTTCAGAAGTCTGCGCAATATCTTGACGACGACTGTCTGCTCTTTGATCTGACGGGCGCCGATGACCATGTCGTAAATATCCATCAGCGGGATCATCTGCCGGAAAATCTCAGGGTTGTAAGTGTTGTCGGCGTCGATAATTCCTATGTAGGGATATTTAGCTCTGGCGACGCCAAGCAGCAGAGTACGGCCGTAGCCGTAATTTTTGGGATGTTGATAGAGAATGCACTTTTCCTGGGGGGCGTTGGTTGCGGTTTTATCGGTAGAGCCATCATCAACCACAATTATCTCGAAAGGCAAACCCGGATAGGAAGAGAGAACGGCATGTGTTTTTTCGACCGTTCCTGCGATCGAGTGCTCTTCGTTGTATGCCGGAATGACGATCGAGATTCCTCTTTTTTCGATTTCGGTTTTTCTGTTCATAATGCCTTCAGTTAATTCTTTCCGAGTCAGGATTCACGCAAAATCTAGCACAGATACCCGGTCGAGTCAAACAGCTTACCGCTGCCAGCAGGCAAAGTGCGACAAGCATCAGCAGCCAGCCGAGTGTTCTTCCTGGCGGCGATTCGCGCACCATTGTCACAAGCCATCGGCCTGACGGAATCTGCAACCGCATGGTGCCGTCTGTTTTGTCGATCTGTGGCTGCAAAAGCCGGGTGTGCGACAGATTAAACCGCCAGCAGGGGTCATAATGAGTGTTGATATGCAGTTCAACTGGCGTAGCAGCTTCGAGCTGCGCTTCAAACCAGGCGACGCCAGCCTGATAACTGGTGATCAGAGCGACGCCCGATGCAATCTGCAGCTGGTGAGGAATTCCGGCCACATTCGGAACATCGCGCGGCCTGGGTACGGCACGCGGATAGAATGGTGCAAGATGACCGGGCTCAGCGAAAAAACTCTGCATGGTGTCAGGCGGCAGTGTCCAGTAACGGCTCTGAAAAAAGCCTCCGATCAGTAAAATTACGACCAGAAGCATGCGCGAAAACCAGGCAATGAACAACGGATTTGAACTCGCAGCATTCTGCGAATCGACTTGTACTGCAGAGACGGCAACCAGCGGCAGCCATAACCCGAACGCCGGCAAAAGCCAGCGAAAAGGAAACTGTACGGCCATGGCTCCCGGCAGCACAGAATAAATCACACTTGAAAAACGAAGGCTGAGCATAGCGCAACCGCTTCCAATCAGCAGCCAAAGCCACATTGGTGGGCAATTGCCGTCCTGAGTGATATCGCCCCGCAGACTTCCGGCGAGGGCGAGCAGAAAGCACAGCATGAGAGTCAACAGCAGCCATGGTCGAACCGCCTTTAAACGATCTCCTGGGGATTTCATCTGCAGAACCGACATAGCTTGCCCATCATCTGGAGATTCAGTCAGTTCAAGAACCGCCTGCGACCATGACAGAACCTGATTATTCTCAGATATGACAGGCTCATCGATGTATTCGCAACCGGGTTTCCCCGGGCGCAGAACCTTTGATACCTCTTCGTAATAAACATCACCGGTGGTCAGCATTGCTGGCAGCAGATAGGGCGCGGCCAGCAGCATGGCGAGAACGGGAACGCCAAAAGCGGCCACACCGAAGCGCCAATACCGGGTTTTCAGCCAGCCGGCCAGCATGAAAAAGAACCAGGCATAGCCAATCATCAATGCGAAATAAAGGTGCGACAGGGCGATAGCACCAAGCACCAGAGCACCGACGACATGGCCACGCTTTTCCCCACGCCATATCAGGCATGCCGCATGCCATAACCATGGCGAAAGAAAGTATGTACAAAGATTCTGAAAAAGAAAAGCCACACCGAGATGAAAGCTGACCAGCGGGTGAATCATGAAAAATGCCGCAACCCAGACAAATGAGCCAGCATGGCCGATACCGGCAAGCCAGCGATAAACTCCCGCCAGACCAAACAGAGCGAAAGCTGCCACCAGGATTTTGACGGCCGTCAGAGCTTCAAAGCCCATCAGCTGAAGAAGCGAAGTCGAGGCAAGCGGCAGAGGCCCGAGGAAACGCGGCATCGGGTTACCACGCCCACCATAGGCGGTGGCATCCCAGTCGGGGTAACCCGGCCCGTCAAGCAGTCCAACATGAAAAACCCAGGCTGCACGGATATGAACACGAACATCAGCTGCACCAACAACGGGCGACAGCCACAACCAGTAGCCAAGTCCCAGTATAAATGCAACTATGGCAGCCGTGAAGAGAACACCCCTTTTGTCGATCAAATGATTTCTCCAGACACCTTTATTCTTTAGTTCAAGACTAATCTCCATTATAATGGAGTAACTTACAAAATTCTATTTCGATGAGATTGCTTTGTCGCTACGCTCCTCGCAATGACAGTTATAGAGCGACTTTGTTATCAGCAGGCAACGCGAAGCAATTTTAAATTTGCAGAATTTTGCATGAGCCTTGATGACTTAAGTTTGTAATCTTGCAGGTTTGTTGCACCGCTTTCACATATGAATAAAAATACGATAACAGTTCTGACAATCAGCCTTCTGCTGCTGTTTCTGCCATTTTTTCTGCGACATCCGTTTCCATATGCGTTCGAAAGCGCTCAGCATATGCGCACCATTGTCGGATTCGCCCACGCCTTTGCCGATGATCCTGGATTTCCCGACTGGTTCGCCGTTCCTTTCGAGGGGCGTGGAGTGCCACTTTTCAGGTTTCTCGGACCACTCCCCATTTTTTTGGCTACTCTCTTCATGTTTCTTGGCGCACCGGTTCATATTGCGGCCAAGCTGACGGTATTATCGTACTTTCTGTCTGGCTTCATAGGAGCCCGTTACGTTACCGGCAAAGACAGCGGCATCTTCAAACCGGCTCTTTTGCTGATGCTGACTAATCCCTACATAGTGCTGTTTTTTCATTTTGCCTTTCAGTTTCAGAATGTCTGCGCCTACTTTCTCTTTCCATGGGCCATTCTCGGCTGGCAGAAGATAGCCCGACGCGAAAGCTATGGCTGGCACATACTGTCGCTGACCATAGGAACGATGGCCTACACACATCTGCAAACAACGTTGCTGGTCTTTTACGCCAGCATCATTTTCGGCCTGTTCTGTTGCCGGATGTCTCAACCACAGCGTTTTCGCCCGCTGGCTCTCATACTGGCGGCGGCTGCCTTCTCGTTCTTTTTTGCGGCTCCCTACATCATGCCCGCCCTTGGCACCATGAACGAAACAATCTTCAACGATGCCTGCATGCCGAACCTCGAGCCAGGCGGGCGAATCACCCCGTTTCTGGATAACCCACTGATCATCGAAAACATGATGACAAGGCCAGTTTACCGGGGTTTCGGCCTCATCTTTACGTATCTGAGCCTGGATCCTGCCAGCCAGAAAGACATCTACCTTCTCGATTCAGGCTCAAGATTTGAACATTTCAGACCCTGGATGATACTTTTATGCGTTCTGGCCGGCTGCATCGGCTTGTTTGCCTTACATGGCAGAGAAAACTCAAACGACGAAAGAACACTGCTGTTGTCTGGGCTGACCCTGCTGCTGATGGCTTTCAGCCCGTCGAAGTTTCTCTGGGATATATTGCCCGGACTGCATTATGTACAGTTCCCCTGGCGCGTCATTTTTCTGGCTTCGATGATGGTAATGGCAGGGGCCAGTAATTATTTGAGCGACAGTTTTGCCAGAAAACCAGCCCGAATCATCGTTACCGTGATTCTGCCATGGCTCTGGCTGATAGCCATTTTCACATTCCCGGGCAAGCAATGGCCCGAAGGTATGCTCGACGAATACCTTAAAAAAGGCAGTTACCCGCTGTTTCTGTCGAACGTTCTGCCTAAATACCGTGGCTTGAGCGAATGGTCCGGGCAACCGCACCAGTTCAGAGTTCTGCCGGGCGAGAAGTTGTTCTCGCCTTCAGAATCAGGACACAGCTGGGCGCGCTATCGTTTCGACAAGATCACTCAGCCTTTTCTGATCAACATTCTCACCCACTATGACCTTTACTGGTGCATGGAAAAGACAGATGCAGACTCATCTGAAGACCTTCAACTGTCACCTCACGATGACGGCACCATGCTCATCACTCTGCCAAAGGGAACCTACACTCTGAACCTGTATCGCATCAGGCCCAGAGGGCGCGCGGTCGGCTATCTCTTTCTGGTTCTGGCATCGGCATTCTGGCTGGTGTCTCTGAAAAAATCGCGCCTGACCTGAGGCTGTCAGATTTTTTTCTCGACCCTGAAAACGATTTCGATCTCTTCGAAACCTCCCACCCAGAAGCACCAGAGGCGTGAACAGACAAATGGCGAAAGATTAGCAAAAAAGTCGATCAGTCTTCCCAGAGTGCGCCCGGCATGGAAAAACAGGGGAGACAGAACCAGCTTTTTAAGATAAGGCTGAGCAAACCAGCGCAGAGTCATTTTTTCGAGCTTCAGCGGCACTCCCTGATAGCCACCAGGAAATTTCGGATCGAAATAAAGCGGGAAAGAGACGTCGAAGCCTCGGCGGTGCTGCGAATGTGTGAAGCCACGCGAAAAGTGCGGCATTCTCAGCCTGATTTCACATCCGTCAGCTGCGATCCGGTAGAGTTCACGCATTACCTGAAAAGGATCATCGAGATGCTCAAGGAGATGGTCAGCTTCAATCTGTACAAAGCTATTATCAGCAAAAGGATATGGAAAAGAGTTCAGATCATGGCACACATCAGGGATCGACACAGAAAAGCAATCGACATTGACGTAGCCATCTTTTTTGAATTCACCGCAACCAAGATTCAACCTGTTTTTCATTGTACCCATTCCTCGACCTGAGATTACTATCAGATGACAAAAGAGTCAATACTTACAAATCCTCAAACATTCGATCCTGACAGCGAAATTCTCTGAAGAAATAACTACGTTCAACTCCAAGAGTTACATTGACAAATAAAATATTTTCAGTTAATCTTAAGTTGACCGAAGTTCTAAATTTATTTTCTTTATGAAAGGAGTTCTTATTATGAGATCTCGCAAGGGCTTCACGCTGATCGAACTTATGATCGTTATCGCCATTATTGGTATTCTGGCTGCTATTGCGATTCCGAACTTCCGCAAAGCACGTCAACAGGCTCGTCAGAAAGCATGCTTCGCCAACCAGAGAGTTATCATGGGTGCCATCGAAATGTACAACATGGACACCAACGCCATGATGGACAACCTGGACGAAGCCAAGCTCATTGAAGGCAAATACCTCAAGAGCGCTATCGTACCTGCCGAAGCTGACTGTTCTATCACTGGTACCAACCTGATCAAAGACGGTACTGTTTCCTGCGGTCGCCATGGCTCTGTTGAAAGTCCGGCACCTCTCGAATAATCTGACTACCTGAATTTAGAAAAAACTGAGCGGCGCAAGCCGCTCTTTTTTTATGCCCCGCAGGGGCGCGTAGGGGCGCGTCGCGACGCGCCCCTACGCAACCGATACCAATACCGATAAAAACATTGCTGAAAAGATATTGTAATTATATTGAAACTGCAGAGAAATAGAGCTAAACATAGAACATGGCAGAACAAGAAGCACTAAAACTACTCCTGACACCGCTCTTTTTTATCTTCGGCAGCCTTCTCGGCAGCTTCAGCAATGTCGTGATACTGCGCATGGCCAGCGGAAAATCAGTCATATTCCCGCCTTCGGCCTGCCCGAAATGCAACCATCAACTGCACGCCATCGATCTGATACCGGTCTTGAGCTGGCTGACCCTGCGCGGCCGCTGCCGCTACTGCCAGGCGCCGATATCCTGGCAATACCCGGTAGTAGAAGCCTGCATGGCAATGATTCTGGGGTTCAGCTACTTAAAAGCCGGGCTGGGGCTGCCCTTTATAGTTCTGGCCGGGCGTTCGGCCATCTGGTTCGTGGCCAGCGTGCTGTTCGTTCGTAACGAAGTGCCTTCACCCAACCCCTTTGCCTGGGCGGTGATTTTTTACGTTTACCTGAATTTTCCTCTCGGAGTCTGCCCGTTCATCGACCGGAGGACGCTGGCGATTCCGGTAATTGCGGCTGTCACCGCCTGGCTGGCGAGTTATCGCGACGAACGGATCAACGATTTTGCCTGGGGCTGTCTGAGTTTTATCACCATCTACAGCCTGTTGCCACGTTTTTCGCTGCTGACTGCGGTTCCTGTATTGTTGGCAGCACTGATAAACCGACACGAACGCACCCGGGCGGCAGGTCACCTGTTCTTCTTCGGCCTGCAGATCGCCGCGATCGCCTTCGCCATCAGCCCACTCTAGAGCTCTGTCAATATTGAACCTGTAGTTTGTGCGTCATTGCGAGCAGGGCGTCAGCCCGACGCGACTTTTTGATGCCTGCCGGCCCTTGATTTATCTTTGCGCCTCTGTGGCTTTGTGAGAGTCTCTTATGTCTCTTCAGGCGGCTTTGTGCCGGATAAAATATTCGGCTTCGCGCGCATAGTTCGATTCAGGCACCAGTTCGGTGATGCGGCGAAAACGATCGAGGCTGTCAGGCAGTCGCAGTTTGCGCTCGAGCTGACCCAGCCGCAGAAGAATTTCGGGGCTTTCACTGCCCAGTTCTACAGCACGTTTAAGCGCCTGCTGTTCTTCTTCAGCGTTGCCGAGAGCGTTGTAAACCTTTGCCAGACCACCGAATACCTTTGCATTGTTCTCATTGATCATAAGCGTACGACGATACTCTTCGATGGCACTTCGGAAATCGCCACGACCGGCATAAAGGTCGCCAAGAATGCGGTGCCCCTCGACATGACCTGGATGCAGACGAAAAAGCTGGTCAAGAGCTTTCTCAGCCTTTTCATGCTCTCCAAGGTCGATCATCAGTGAGGCAGCGCGCAGAAGAAATTCTGGTCGTTCTGGTGCAATCACAACCAGTCGACGATAGACATCTCTCGCCATATCAGGCTCGCCTGCGGTTTCGTAGACTTCCGCCAGGCTTTTGAGATAAGAAACGTTGTTCTCATCGAGGTCGAGCAGCTTTTCCAACGTGACGATAGCATGGTCGTATTCATGCTGCTTGAAATAACACTGGGCCATCAGATACATCGAACGCTGAGCAAGATCAGACTGGCGCAGCGAAACACGGAAGTGTTCTGCTGCCATTTTGTATTTGCGCTGCCTGAAATAGCAGCTGGCAAGGTTAAAATGCGCATCAAAAGCGCCCGGATTATTCGAAATGATTTTGCGGAAACAGGCGACAGCCGCAGAAACATCGTTCTGTCTAAGCTGCAGAGTGCCAAGCGAAAAGAGCGCAGCTTCGAGATCCGGCCAGGTTTCGAGAATCAGCCTGTATTGAGCGATGGCACCGCTTATATCACCATAGCGCTTCAACATTTCAGCCAGTGACAGACGGATTTCAGCTTTGTCAGGCGCAGCATTGGCGGCGCGCATCATGAACGAAACCTGCTTTTCGACACTGCCCTGTGCTTCATGCAGACGGGCCATGGCAATAAAGGCAGCAGTCATACCGGGTCGTAGTTCGAGAGCACGTTCGATGTTGTAAGTAGCATCTTCGTAAGCGCCACGACGAACCTGGCAGTCGGCCAGCTCGACCATCATCTGTACGTTGTCTGGTTCGATTTTGAGAATTTTTTCGATCACCGCTTCTGCATCGCGGTTGTTGCCGTTACGCATATAGAGCCGTGAAAGCCTCTGCAGCAGATCGAGATCGGCCGGATTCTGCCGGCTCTTTTCTTCGAGCTGACCAAGCAGCCCGTTCATGTCTCCGGGGCGTTGCAGCATATTTGTTTGCCTCTATCTTTGGGCTCGTGTTCGTAATCGCAATCGTAATCGATTCTATCGATCTCCAACGAATCGACCAGGAGCCCTTATATTTACAGGCTGTGCACTTCCTGCGCCAGACGCTTTTTGTCTTCAGCCGCAAAAAATGCCGAACCCATAACTAATATATCGGCACCAGCCGCGCTAATCTTTTGCGCATTCTGCAAACTTATTCCGCCATCGACCTGAATCAGCGTTTTCAGGCCTTTTGTGTCGATCATCGCCCGCAATCTACTGATTTTGTCGAGCAGGGGTTCGATGAATTTCTGGCCGCCAAAACCAGGATTGACAGACATCAGCAATACCTGGTCGCACTCTTCGAGAACGTGCTCGATCGAGCACAAAGGCGTCTGCGGATTCAGCGTAATGCCAGAAGCCAGCCCCATCTCGCGAATTGCAGTCAGATAACGATGTGCATGGCGGCAGGCTTCGATATGAAAGGTGATACGGTCAGCCCCTGCGTCACGCCAGGCCTCGAGCCAGCGCTCGGGTGTTTCGATCATCAGATGCACATCGAACGGCAGCCTCGTGTGTTTTCGATAGGCCTTGATCAATGGCGGCCCAAATGTCAGATTCGGCACAAAATGGCCATCCATGACATCGACATGCACCCAGTCGGCACCTGAATCTTCAAGGGTTTTCAACTCTTCTGCCATGCGCGCAAAATCGGCTGACAGAATCGAAGGAGCGAGCAATATCTTTCTGGTCATGGGTTCACCAGAACAATATGAGCAATACCATGACAATGAGGCAGAGCCCCATAAAAATCACCGGATTGCGTAGCCAGTGAGCCTCTTCGGCACCCTGCCAGACTTCTGTGCGGGCTTCATTCTCAACCTTGTTCGGCTTGAGCAGGCGCAGATGCGGCCGTCTGGTTTTGCGGGCCGAATCAGTGTCAACCGCATCATCAGCCGAAGGCAGATCTCTGCCTGAATTATCGACAACCAGAGCCAGATTGCCTTCGATCACGGGCTGGGCAAAGCCTGCAACCGCAGAACTCTCAGCCTGTTCACTGCCGGCGGCCTGTGCTGACACGGCTGTCATTGTGCGCGGCACGGTGTTCTCGACCGCAACAGCCGGCATATTCATGTTCACATTTGACATGCGGCCGTTGAGAGCATCGACAACCTGCGAAGCCATCGAAAGCTGGCGGGACTTGCTGCGTATGCTGTTGCTTCTGATGATTCCGGAAAGATCGGCAAGCGCCTTGAGAAACTCTTCGTGACTGTTGAAGCGCGATTTCATATCCCGGGTAAGAGTGCTGCGCACGAAGTCGACGACCCGTGTAAGCTGTTCTGGCGCCAGATCAGCATGCCTGATGCGCAGGCGCTGCTCGAGTTTCATATCCCACAGCTCGTTGACACCACCACGACGCCGAATCAGCGATTCGCCCGTCAACATTTCGTAAAACGTACCGCCGAGAAAGAACAGGTCGGAATGGATGCCCGAGGTTGCCGATCGTGGACTGCTGCTGGCGAGCTTGAGTCGCGGATGTGTGAATGAAAGCACCGTGATCTTGCCATCGCTGCCGCGAAGAACGTTCGAAAGCTTGATGGTGCGGCATTCAATATTCTGATCGGCAGCGTGCTGCAGCACCGTTGCCAGTTCCTGAATGATCCGGCAGCATTCGGCAAAACTGAGAGTTTCGTTTCTGATGATGTTATAGAGTTCATCACCCTTAACCAGCTGAGACACGACATATGGCCGGTCGCCATACATGTCGACATCCAGTACTTCAGCAATGAGCGGGTGCGACAGACTTGCGAACGATCTGATCTCGTCGCTGAATCCTTTAACGCGCTCAGAATTGCAGGCCATCTGCTCTTTGAGAATCTTGATTACCACGGTCGTAGCAGTATCCAGCTCGGTCGCGGTAAAGATTTCGTACATGTGACTTTCAGAGAAAGCAGCTTCTACTCTGTACTTTCCGTTAATTACTTCTCCGATCATTTCTGCCTCCTGAATGACTGGCCAGCTTTATGGCTCGATTCTTCTTTCTTCTATAGGAACATCGTTGATATATATCTGTACTTTACTATTCGGCACGAGAGGGACCTTAACCTTAACAAGTTCGAGCGGTTTGTGCGCACCGGCATAAACCTGCTGTCGCCCGGTATCGGTGATATGAATGAACTTGACCTCTTTGGGCATGAACCCGTCGGGCATGACGAAAGTCATTTCCCGTTCGGCAACGCTTTGAACGCGTGGCGGCGTTACCGGCTGCGGTACAGTAACATTGTCGCCGGCAATGAGAATTTTCGGCGGTTCTGTTGTGGGAGTCGGGGCTGAGGAAGGAGCCGGCGTCGGCTTGTTGACGACCGGTTGCGTGACTGCGCCGGCGTAAGCTTCGAAGCGTCTGAGATCTTCGGTTGTTGCCGTGCCCGGATCTTCACCTGACGAAACCAGAAAACTGATGACATCACCCTTGCGCACTGCCGTATAAGGTGCCGGGCTGGTCGAGATAACCTGGAACTTCGGCCGGTTTGCATCTGGCTTGGAAAAAATCCGACCGAAATTGAAACCCCAGGCTTTGAGCCGGTTCTTGCCCTCATCGAGCGAGATTCCGACCAGACTGGGCAGCGGATAAGACTCGGGACGACGACCAAGACTGATCAGCAGATCGACTTCCTTGTTGACACCGTATTCTTCTGATGGCAGAGGCGACTGACCAACGATACGATCAGGCGCAATCTTGTCAGAAAAAATGTAGGCGCGGTCGCCTATCGACAACTGCGAATTCATCAATGCCATGTCGACTTCGCGCATATTAGCACCGATCAGATCCGGCACATTGACCTTCTGCAATCCCAGTGAAATCGAGAGAAGCACTTTCTTGCCCGGCTTCACAACTGTTCCCGGCTCTGGAAACTGCGCGATAACATGATCCTTGGGCTGGCGGTCGTCGAATTTTTCGTCACGACGAACGATTTCGATGCCTTCCGGCTGACTCTTGTAAATTTCGGCAATATGGCGACCGCGAAAATCAGGAACGATAACGGTGCCACCGCGATTGAAAAAGTCGTTGAGCTTCTGGTATGCGAAAAAGACACCCGCAACCACGGTAATGACGAGAATAAGAATCAGTATCGTCATCTTCAACAGAATCGAAATACAGGATTCGCCACTTTTCTTAGACATTTTCTTTTCCTGCCAGCTGTCCGCAGGCAGCCAGTATTTCCTGCCCGCGTGATTTTCTTACCGTTACCGCAATGCCGGCTTTTTTGAGAATGCGACGATACTCTTTTTCGTTCGCCGCCGAAGCCGGCTGATACTTTGCCCCGGGAAAGTGATTGAAACGAACTATGTTGACATGTACTATCAGCCCCTCACAAAAATTGACCAGATTGAGAGCATCATTGTATTGATCGTTGATGTTGTGCAGAAGAACCATTTCAAGTGTCACCCGGCGGCCGGTGCGGGCACAGTAGGTGCCAATCGCATCTCTGAGACGGGTAAGCGGGTAACGTTTGTTGATGGGAACCAGTGTATTGCGGCCATTGTCGTCGGCAACATGCAGAGAAACTGCGAGATTGACCTCGCCGGGTCGTTCGATCAGTTCCATGATGCCTTCGATAACGCCAGAAGTGGAAATGGTAATGCGGCGGGTCGCCATAGCCAGACCCTGCGGGTCGGTCAGCATGTCGATCGCATCAAACAGGGCACGGCGATTGTAAAACGGCTCGCCCATTCCCATGAATACTATATTCGTCGGCTTGACGCCGGTGCGTTTGACCAGAATCATCACCTGCAGAAGAATCTCTTCAGCCGACAGGTTACGGGTAAAGCCGGATTCGCCAGTGCGACAGAACAGACAACCGACCGGACAACCAACCTGAGTTGACAGACAGAAGGTCATCGAATCTTCATCAGGAATCGCGACCGCTTCGATCAAAGCTTCATCAGCCAGCTTCAGCACTACCTTGCAGGTGCCATCGCTGTCTTTGAGAAAACGATGAACCGGCGGCAGGATTC
>JAKJFO010000067.1 GCA_022704885.1 Candidatus Rifleibacteriota bacterium
CGTCGATCTGCGCCGCTTCCGACATCTGTACCGGTATTGAATCCATATACTGGCGCACCATGTAGATGCCGAAAGGTGCCGCCATTGCCGGCAGAATTACCGACCAGAGATTGTCGATGAGACCCCACTTGGCCATGAACAGAAACAGTGGCAGCATGACGATCTGGCCGGGCACCATCATCGCAGCGAGAAGAATCATGAAAATGCTTTCGCGCCCCTTGAAGCGGCCTACAGAGAAGCCGAATGCCGCCAGCGAATTGAAAATGGTCTGCGCCAGCGTTACGGCAGCCGAAACGACGAACGAATTGATCGTCCAGCGCACGATGCTGCCGGCCGACAGCAGAACCTTGAAGTTCTCGAGTGAAAACTCGCCGTAGCGGGGCGGGGTGGCGGCCAGTGCCTCAGGCGAGGTGAATGCGGTCAGAACCATCCAGACCAGCGGGCCGATGGTGAGAAACGTCAGCGAAAGATAGTGGGCTTTGTGCATGTTCATGCGAGATACTCGACTTCCTGCCGCGAGAACCGGCGCTGAATAAGGGTTATCACCATTATTGCAGCGAACAGTATCAGGGCCATGGCCGATGAGAGGCCAAAGTCGAAGTCGCGGAAAGCCGACGTATATACGCGCAGCACGACAACCTGCGTCGAGTTGCCGGGCCCCCCATCTGTCAGCATCAATACTTGGGCGAAGACCTGCAGAGCGGCAATTACCCCGGTTATCATGAGAAAGGTCGTCGTGCCGCCCAGCAGTGGGACGGTGATGTGCCACCATTTCTTGAAGGCGTCGGCGCCTTCGAGATCGGCAGCTTCATACAGCGAATTCGGTATATTGGCCATCGAGGCAAGATAGATCAGCATCGCGCCACCCGGCGATTTGAGAATTCCTGAGATGATTACCGAGATGAAGGCGACCGAGGGGTCAGAAAGCCAGCCGACCGGGCTCATGCCGAACCAGCGCAGGGTCGAGTTGAACAGACCGACTTCGGTATTGAACAGCCAGCGCCAGACCATGGTCAGAACGACGACTGAGGCGACTCCCGGCAGATAATAGGCCGCCCGGAAAAACGACTTGGTTTTGCCCTGCAGGCCGTGAATCAGACTGGCTACCACCAGCGCGGTGAACACGTTCGCCGGCACGACGAGCAGACTGTAGAGCATGGTGTTTTTGCAGGCAATTATAAAGCGCGGGTCGTTCCAGGCTCTGGTGAAATTCTCGAGCGTAAAACCGCCAACTTCGCCGATGCGGTAATCGCGAAACGCCAGCAGAAGTGCATCAGCCAGCGGATAAAACAGAAACAGGCCGGTGAGGCTGACTGCCGGCACAATCATGATCAGGTGCGCCTGTCGCGACAGCAGCGCGAAGACCATGGCCAGAATCGACAGAACTGCGATGATGGTGGCAAAGTGGCTGCTTTTGCTGACATCTCCGCTGATCGAGCCGCTTTCGATCGAAAGAACGCGGTTTACCCGCTCACCTGAGCCGCGCATCGCGGTCAGCGGGTCGATTCGGCCCAGCAGGCTCTGCTGTATCGAAGAAGTGACTTCTTCGTCGATCTGCGGCCAGCGGCTGTCGGCAAATACCGACTGGCCTTCCTGAAAAATCTGCCATGCTGCCGTCATGTGACGGTCGTCGGCATAGATATTGCCGGTGCTTTTGCGGGTCGGAAACTGTGTGTAATGCACAAGGTCGCGCTGCTGTTCGCCCAGTGTCAGAAAACGCGCCAGCTGCATTGCCAGCTTGACCCGCTTCTGGTCGGCATTCTTGAAAACATAGAAGCCGGATGTGCCAAGAAACGAACCGCTTGGCTTACCTGGCTGTGCCGGATAATGCACTACTTCAAAGTTGGTCGGAAACTTGTCGGTCATCGCCTTGATGCCCCAGAGCCCGAAGGCCCCGGCAGCGAGTCGCTTTTCGCGGCCAAAGGCAGTCCAGATATCGTTGGCCGAGCGGCCGCCGCTGTCTGGAGGGATTATTTTCATTTCGCGCAGCTGATTGACCCATTTTATGCCTTTGAGAAACTCTTCTGAGTCGCCGGCGTATTTGCCGTCGCGATCGATTATGCTGCCACCGAAGCACATCAGAAGCGGCAGGTTGGCAGTTTCATCTTTCTGGAAATACAGCCCGAGCGGATAATGTCCCTGGCCCTGCGTGCCGGCCGTTTTGGCCACATTGTCGGTCGGGCTCATATAAGCCTGAATCTGTGCCATTTTCTGGGTGAATTCTTCAGGGGTCCAGCGCCCTTCGACTGGCAGTTCAACACCGGCCGAAGCAAAGATGTCGGCGTTCAGATAAAGCAGCTGCCCGCCCATATACCAAGGCCAGCCGTAGATTTTGCCTTTGACTTTGAAAGCCTCGAGAGCCGCTGGAAAATAGTCGGCGCGGTCTTCGGCACTCATATAGTCATCGACAGGCTCGATAAGCTCTTCGCGAATGAACAGCAGCGGCACGACGCCCGGCGCGACATCAGGGTAATTCCCGCTGACCGCAGCAATCTTCAGCTTCTCGTGGCCTCGCTGCCAGGTGAGTTTGGTCAGGTCTACCCTGACACCTGGATTCTGCGCTTCAAATTCCTTGATCTTGCGTTCCATCCAGGTAAAACGGTCAGTGCTTTGGCCCGGTTCCAGCCAGCGCGGAAAGTCCCAGATCTTCAGCGTGATTTCTTCTGTGGCATAAGCAGCATTGCATTGCAGCAGCGACAGCAGAATGACAGTCAGCACGAGCGTAAAACTGCAGCTATGCAGTGTGATAGCTTTTGAGTGTTTCATATAGAGTCTATCAAGGCTCCTCTTCTACAAGAAAATGCAAGAGATAGAATAACGGTCAACCTCACATCAGGCAAGCAAAAAGTGGTTTATCCGGCACAAGCATTATTTGTCGTTAAAAAGTGGTTATTGGATTACAAAAAAGTAAGGGCGCAGGCGGGTTTCTCATGAGCGGAAACTTCGAGTCAGGCAACATTGACGCAAAGCCATAGCTTTTCACAATAAACTTTCGCCTGGGGAGAGTTGTAGCGAATGAGATTCCGCCGAGAGCCCGATTAGTATCCTTCTTACAAATGGAGCAATTCAGATAATGCAAAAGAGTAGTCGGAACAGCAGGGGTGAAATTTTGCTCAGTTAATTCAAAACAACTGCCGATGTAGTTGACGAATAATATTATCTCAACCCGATCAAAACAGGGGCTGGTATGAAAAAGGCGAACATTCGATTTGTATCTGTAATCTGGGTTCTGCTGGGCATGCTTTGTGCCGCGCAGATTTCTCACGCCCAGGTAAGCGTTTTACCTGACACCGTGCGTGAAATTGCGGTCAAGCATGGCCATGAAGCTCGTAAAATGGGCGTATCGGCAGATCTTGGCCCGTTCATCAATGAACCGTTGCTGCACCAGCCCGTTGTAATCAGCGGCAGCACCATTGGTGGACTCAAAGGCACTATCAGAGCCATTGTTGGCGGTCGCAACTTTTCGGCGGCCGACGTCGACAATGCCATGATTCCATTTACCACTTTCAATGGTTACGGGTTGAGCAATCTTTATCATGACGGCGGGGAATGGCCGGGCACCAATGGCAACCCGACCGCTGATGACGGCGCCTCCAGCTTCGGTAACGACTGGGCTGGTGAAATCTACGATCTTGACGGTAACGGCCACTATCCAAAGGCTGTGTTGCGCTATATCGGAACTCATTGTTATATCTTCGTGCCGGTAATGTATTTCCCGACCTTGCCCCGCGCGCTTTCAACCTCTGAAGATGCCACCCCGCCGGCTCAGGCCGCCTGGGGCCTCTATTGGCCTGACAGCGCCGTGATGCAGAACGGCCCGTATTATTTCGCTCCTGATGCCAATGGCACCGTGCTCGAGCCGCGCTATGTTCTCGGCGCCGACAAAAACTATGCCCGTCTCAAACTCAAGGAAATGGCCGACCAGTTTGACGGCATCATTTATCCAAAAATTCGCGAACACTTTGGTAATGAACCGGATGTAGATGGTGACCCCAAGGTTTTCATTCTTCTCGACGACATTCGCGATGGCTCTGGCAGCTACCGCGGTTATTTCTGGGCTGGCAATCAGTTTCCCAGAACCTCGCAGGCGATGAGTAACGAAAAAGAGCTGCTCAATATCGACCTGTTTCCGAGTTTCACTTCGTATCAGTCCGACACTTATGGCACTGTCGCGCATGAATTCGTGCACATGATCATCTATAACGAAGGTTATTACGTTGAGGACAATGTGCTCAAGGGCCTCGAAAGATGGCTGGAAGAAGGGCTGACGCAATATGGCCAATACCTGTTCGACAGCAAGTTCAGCAGCAACCTCGATGAATTCATTAAGAAGCCCGATACCATTCTGGCCGACAATCGGGTTAACGAAGTCTGGCTCGGGCCCAGCCCGTTCGCCAACTATGGCGCCTCGTTCCTGTGGATGTTCTATCTCGTCGAAAAATACGGTGGCTCGAACCTGCCGGGATTCTTCAGAACCATGATCCGCTATCGTGACGGTGGCATGGGCAGCGTCGACACAGTGTTGAAGCCCTTCAATACCGACTCTAAAGCGGTATTCTCAGACTGGGCGATTGCCAACTACCTTAACAAGACGCGAAAGCGCGACGGCAGCCTGCTTAATGACGGCAAATGGGGTTACAACGTCGATAACGACACCAATACCTCGAACGATATCGGTAAGTACGAAAGACTGCCGGTCAGGTTTGCCGAAAAGGTAATTCTTACCGAAAAGGTCACCGCCCGTTCTTCGAATGTCAACCCCTGGGCTGCTGATTACATCGAGATTTCAGGCAATACCGGCAACCTCAATGTTGGCTTCGACGGCTCTGACACCGGCCAGTTCAAGGCTGCTGTGATCAAGCGTGGCCCCGATGTCGATACCTCGGTTGAGTTTCTCTACCTCAACGATCGTCAGACCGGCAATTTGATCATTCAGAACTACGGCGCCGGCAGCACCTACGAAAACATCGTGCTGGTGCCGATGGTGCTGCACAACAACGATTTCAACAAGCTCAGCTACGTTTATTCGGCATCGTTCGACGATCTCAAGGTTGCGATTTTCCCGAATCCAACTTTTGAAAACGAACTGCATATCATTGTGCGCACCGACAAGAAATTCTCGTCTGAGCCCAGGCTGCAGATGACCTACGAAGGTGAGCAGGGCTATCTGGTAATGGTGCCAGTTAACGATTCGACCTATATCACCAACTACCGGCTCAAAAAGTCGGGCGAAGGCACGATCGTCGCTAATGGCACCAACGCTGATGGCGTCATCCTTTCCAACCAGATCAAGTTTTCGGCAGTCTACTACCCGCCCAACAGTCAGGGTCTGCTGAGCGCTTCGTTCGTCACTCTCGACGTTCCGGCCGGTTCACTGCGCAACGGTGGCACGGTGGTGGTTGCCGAGGCCGAGAACCTGGTTTCATACCGTGAACTTACCAGACTCAGCCGCAATGTTGACGTTACTCTGCCGGTTGAAAAGGCCGAATCGGCGATTGGAATAAAGGTGCCGATGCTTGGCAGCTATGCCTGCGAAGGCTCGAAAATCGGGCTTTATCGCGCGACTGCCGCTGGTGCCAGATGGCTTGGCCCGGCCAGCGTTGCCGACGGGCATGCCCGCGGTCAGCTCGAAGTTTCTGGAAGTGTCTTTGTTGCCGCCGACGAAATGGCGCCGACGATCGCAGCAACAGCCGAGACCGAACGTGGTGGCTGGTTGCGCGTCAAGGTCAGCGATTTCGGCAGTGGCCTGAACGAAGAGTCGATCAGGGCGAGTTATGGCAATACCATGTTGCCGACCCGCTTCAGCGCCGGTGAAGTCTGGATACATGCTGCTGCTGTTTCTGATGGCGAAAAAGAAATTCTGGTCGAGGCATCTGACAACGCTGGTAACGTGGCTCAGGCAACTGTGCGCGGTCTGGTCGTCGGTGCTACTTCTCTGACTCAGATCAGCACCTATCCGAATCCGGCGCGCAACTTCTCGAACATCAGGGTTTCTTTCGCCGGGCCGGCTGCCGCAACAGCTGAAGCCAGCGTCAAAATCTACGACACCGCCGGTCACAAAGTGGCTGAAATGCCTCTGGCAAGTCTCGGCGGCGGCGATTACGAAACGCGCTGGAACCTGACGAACAGCAAGGGCAAGGCTGTGGCCAACGGTCTGTATTACGCCGAGGTGAGAGCCAGTCTGTCCGGAGTATCTACTAAAGAACGCCGCAAGATCGCGGTTCTGCGATAACGGAGCAAAGCAATGAAAAGAGCAAAGGTATTTCTTCTGCTGGTGGTTCTGATGACTTTCCCGATGATTCAGAACTGTGGCGGTAACAGCAATGGCGGTGGCAGCAGCAACCTGATCGTATCGGATCAGCTGTTGAACAACGGTTGGGATGCGATTAAGCTTGGGAACTACACCACAGCTGAAAAAAGCTTCGCCAATGCACTCAACGAACCGCTGACAGAAGGGCAGCGCATCTCGGCGCACAGCGGCATGGGCTGGGCTCTTTCCAAAGGCGGCAAGATTCTTGAATCGATACCTTATTTCGAAATAGCTGCCGAAAGCGACAACGAAGCGAAGGTCGGCCTGGCCGGCGCACTTATTTACCGGCACCAGACGACTGTCGATTACATCAGGGCTGCCGAAATGCTTGGCAACATGCCACCCGAAAAGTTCGCGCCGCAGCATTCCGGTCTTGCGCTCAACGCCGCCAAGGTGCATGCACTGGCCGCTCTTTCTTATGCTCTCGCCGGCGATATGGAACAGGCAAAGGTCTATATGAACAAGGCCGCCGCGCTTGACTCGATGATGATCGGCACCTCGGTCGACCAGCTCGACGAAGCATTCTTTCTGCTGGGCTGGAAAAACTAGATTCAATTTGTTCAGCAAAGGCCGCCGTGCATTAAAAAAGCTGTGCACGCCGGCCCTTTTTTATTGTTGCCCGGCCGGCAAATCTGGTATATTGATGCGCAAAATCACCTGATATTACTTTACTGATGAATACAAAACACTATTATTGTCGTGTCATATGCGTAGTCGGTCTGCTTCTGGCATGGGTCTGCCAGGCATCTGCCGCTGTTGACAGCAAACCGGTCGAATCGAAGGCCGAAAAAGCGATAAAGACCGAAGCTGAGCAGAACGAACAGGATCAGATCCTTCGCCGCGAAGTCATGGGCTTTGTCAAAGAGAATCAGGGACGTGATCCGGGCGAAGGCTGGCTCTATCTGGCTGCTCATTATCGTGAGCTCCGACAGCCCGAGCGTTCGCAGCTCTATCTGAAGACGCTGCTCCGCTCTGAACACATCAACCCGCGCCTCATCTGGGAAGCCATGCTTCTCAATGCCGACATTCTGAATGAGCAGAAGGAATACGCCAGCGCTACCCGCGAGCTTAACCGGCTAATCGAGATGATGCCGGCGCGCAGTTATCTGGTGCGCGCCAAGATCGCGCGAGCCAAAATTATCGGGCGCAACCTTACCAGTACCGAAGAGCTTTACAAGGCGTTCAGGCGCTATTACTGGCCCTGGCCAGAGAAGCCCGATATCGAGGCGATCGAATACATCATGGGTTTTGAACGTGGCTATGATCTTGAGATTGCTATGCAGGCCCTCGAAGCCTGGGAAGAAATTTCTGCGTTTCCCGAAGAAGACGCCAGCAGCCTCGCCAGTCTTCGCATTGCCATGCTCTATGCTTTCGATCTCAATGTTCCCGCCCGGGCATTGCCTTTTCTCGAAAAGGTTCCCGATGGCAGTGACGTTTCGCCAGACGCGGCATTCGTTAAAGCGGTTCTTGATCACTTCTACAAGCCAGGAGCCGATCTCAAGGTCTGCCTCGATAATTATGCGCTTTTTCGTAAGAATACCGAAAGTCTCGACGGATACCGGGTTGCCGGCATTCTTCAGGGCCTGCTGCTTTACGAAGGGCACAAGGATTACGAAACGGCGATAAATACCCTTTCAACTCTGCTCGAGACCCCGCCGCATCTTGTCGCTTCCGAATCGATTTCGGTGGCACGCCGTCGCGAAAAACGAGATGAAGAAATCGACTGGGCCATGCTCGCCTGTCGCATTGCCGGGTATATTGCCGAGTTCCGGCTCGCAAATGCCGATCGAGCAAGGTATTTTTATCAGAAGATTTCCGAATTGAACAAGGAACGCAGCGTAGCAGTCGAAGACCCCTGGACAGAGGCCGCCCTCAAACGTACCGAACCCGGCGTGACCGAAGCACAGGTGCTGTTCGAGATGGCCTACGAAAAATACCGCAGCCGCGAGATGCTCGAGGCGCTGAAACTTTATGAAGAATTTATCAATAAATACCCGGAGCATGACCTTTTCAGAGAAGCGCTGTTCAGAACCGCAGCTATCGTCGATGACGATCTGCGCCAGTTCGACCGCGCGCTCGAAATGTACGAGCGCTTTCTCATCAGATTTGCCCCGATAAAATCGAGCTGGGATCTCGATGTGCTCTACGACTGGGGTCGCATCGACGAAGTGCGCTATCGTATCGGCAATCTGCAGTATCTGCATCTCAAAAAACCAGTTGCCGCTCTCGATATCTTTGCGCAGCTTGCCGAGACCTATCCCGACAGTTACTGGGCCATGCAGGGCCTGAAAGACAGTGTGAAAATCTACGAAGATGATCTGGGCGACCCCGATAAGGCCAACGAGCTGCGCGAAGAGTTCATCGCCAGATATCCTGACAGCAAAGATGCTTCTGAGTATCGTCTCACTCTCTACAAGGTTTTTCTCAGCAAGAACGAGCAGATCAGAGCGCTGCACATGCTGCGTGATTACCTCGACCATAGCATGCCCTCCGACAAGAGCTATTTTTCGCTGAAACAGGAATGGCGCGATCTCGCCTTCAGAATCAGAGAAGAAAGCCTGCGCAAGATTCTCAAAACCGCCGGTCTGCGCGACCGCATCGAGATCTATCAGAATATGATGGATGTCATGTGTCTTGCCTCTTCGAGCCAGCCTCTCGAAACGCTCGTCGAAGAGATCAAGGGCAGCGACATGAAAGATGAAACCCGCTGGTCGCTGGTTTATGACGCGGCAACCCGCATGTATCAGAATTTTCCCGACAAATCCTCTGGCCTCTTCAATGAACTGGTCAACAATGCTACAGGCACAGCGCAGGTTTCCAGTCTGCTGACGCTTGGCAATATCGCTTACCGGGTCAGCAAAGACGTCGAATCAGCTGTTTCATGGTATGAAAAGGCCGAAAAGCTGTTGCCTCTGACCGATCCTCTTGTCGAGACACCATCATATCGCCTGGGTCGGCTATACCTGGTTCAGGGGCATGGTCTGAAGGGCCTCGAAAAGCTGCGTCAGTTTATTACAAGGTTTCCGCGCAGCCGCTATCTGGCCAAAGCCTATCTGGCCATGGGTGAGGCCTGTGTTGCGCTCAACAACCCCGAACGGGCTGTGCGCTATTACCGGCGCGTTCTGCGTCTGGCACCAAAGAGGGTCGATGAAGTAAACAAGCTGATCGAAGAAGCTGAAAAGCTGCCGACATCGCAGGAATGGCTCAAGACGCGGGCTGCTCAACGCCGCGAAGATCTTGCAGAAACGAAGGAAAGCACCACCGCTGAAACCGGCAAAGCCGCTGCTGCCACAGCTCGCAAGGTGGATAACGTCGCCAGGCTTACCGAAAAAGATCTGGCCCAGTATAACGAGGCAACCGTTTACGGCCTGTTTCTCGATGAGGCGGCAAAGGCAAAGCCCGTTGCCGCCCGCATGGTCATGTTTCTCAAAGAAGTCCTGCGTCGCGACAAAACCCCGGCCGATCTGCGTAACCGGGCGCTGCGTCAGTATATTTCCACCAGGTTTTTCCGCTTCCGCAGCCCGGAAGAATTCGCCGAAGAGGCGCAGCAGATGCTGCTCAGGAATAACTATGCCGAATGGCAGTCAGAGCTTCTGTTCAGACTGGCTCAGACGCAGGAATACTTTTTAAAAGCACCGGTCGATGCCAATAAGTCATATTTCGAATATCTTTCTTTTTATCCGGCCGGTCGCCGGGTTGAACAGGTCAGGCGGCGTATTCCAGAAGTCTATGTGAAGGCCGATGACAAACGTAACGCCATGCGCTTTTTCGAAAAGCTGATCGAAGACAACCAGTTGTCAGACGAAATCAGAGTCGATGCTTCGCTGCAGATGGCGCGCCTTCTCATCACCGAAGAAAAAAAAGACGACGCGATCAGAACGCTCGAAGCGGCTCTGGCCTACAAGTCTGACAGCCGGCCAGAAATCTGTCTGCGACTCGAAAAACTTACCGAAGATTTTTCATATGTAAGAAGAGCGCTTGAATCAGAAGGGGCAGAAGAAGCCCGGTTCAAGGCTCTGGTTCGCCTGATCGAGCGCGCCGAGGAAGAGGAAGACCACAAGGGCGCCGCCGCAATTCTGCGCGACTTCAGCGATGATTTCAAACTTCCCGAATCGCTGCTCTGGATCGAAAAGAAGACTGACGAGCTCGGCAAGCGAGGGGTGATCAGTGAAATTGAAGATCTCATCGATCAGTATCCAGAAGAACCCGAAACGGCCGGCCGTATGTTCAAACTTGCCCGTATGATCGAAGGCGCCGAAAATACCCGCTATCGTGCTGAAGACCTGTTTTACGAGATAACCCTCGTTTATCCGAACTCCGAATACTATCGCGAAAGCAAGATCAGAGCCGAAAACACCCGCGCCATCCGGGCGGTTTCTGAGATGAATGACATGCTTAAAACCGGCGTTAAAGGCCGTGAAAGTGAAGAAGTCATCATCGAACGCGCGCGCCTGCTCAAAGAATCGCTGAAAGATCTCAACGCCGCCATCGAGAATTACGAAAGTTTCATCGAGCTTTTTCCTGCTTCGCCGCGGCTCGACGAAGTCTATCTGAACCTTGGCGAACTGGCCCTGACCGAAGCGAAAGATCCAAAAAAGGCTTTTGAATACTGGGAAAAAGGTATCGCGGCCAGCCGCGATCCATTTGTGCGCGAAGATCTCACCAGCCGTATCAACCGGCTCAAACTGTTCAGCGAACGAGTGCTGTTTTCTGAAAACAAAGAAGAGAACGAATCGGGCATGAGCGAAGTGTTTCGGGCCTGGCGCGTCAACAAAGACCGTTTTTATGCTCTTGGTCTGCTCGAAACCGCGGTCAGCCAGCTCGAAAATCGCCCCGATATTGCAAAAATGCGTTACTACATCGCCAGAATCCACGAAGACGCAGGTAATTTCGAGCGCGCCGCCGAAGAATACGAAAAGGCTCTGCGCAGTCTTTACCACCCCGGTTGCCGCAAAGATATGGTTCTGTTCAGACTCGCGCGCATGCATGCCCGTCAGAACCGCGAAAAAGATGCCCTGAAATGGTACCGGTCGCTGGTCAACCGCTATCCACGCAGCCGGCTGAGTCGATCAGGTTATTACTGGCTGCATAAATACGAAGAGCGCAACAAAAACCTGACCCGTGCGCACCATTATCTCGATGTGCTGTTGCAGTTCCGCTCGCTTAACCCAGTTCATCGTGATGCCATCCAGAAGAAGCTCTACGAAATCGAAGCAAAAATGAATGTCGAAGAACTCGAACGCCTCAAAAAGCTGTCACCTTCGGGCGGCGGCGACATGCCTTATTATATGGGCAAGGTTCTCGAAAACAACCTGCGCGAATATGATCTTGCCATCGCTCAATATGAAGATTTTCTCAAAACCAATCCGCCGGTGCGGCGCAGCCGCGAGATTCTCAAAAAGGTCGCTGACCTCTACGAGAAGAAGGGCGACTATGTCAAAGCAGTCAGCTACCTCGATCTGCTGCTCGACACCTACGAGCCTTCCCTCAATAACTTCGACCTGATCGTGCGAATCGGTTCGCTCGTCGAAGATAAGCTCAACAACATCGAACTGACCGAACTTTTCTACACTTCGATTCTTTCCGATTACGAGAAAGTCCGCAATGTCAGGGAATTCGCCACCGCCAAACTCAGGCGCATTGAAGAGCAGAAACGCGAAAATGCCCGCCCGGCGCGCGGCCGCAAAGTTGTTAAGCGCGTGTATTCTGAAGATGACGAGATGGTTATCGAGGCGATGGAAGAAATCGTCGCCCGACAGGTCGAAGATCTCCAGGATTTTCGCATGGCTGAGCGCGAACTCGAAGACCTCTGGAACGACAATGTCGAGTCACTGGCAACGCTCGATATCATGAAGACCCTTGTCGAACTCAACATGAAATCGCTGCAGGATCCGCAGAAAGCCGCGATGTATTACCAGCGCTGGCTCGACGAGAACCCCAACGACCCGCTCTTCAAAGAATACACGATGAAGCTTTACGACCACTACATGGAAGTGCTGCGTGATGGCCAGAAGGCGCTCAGGCTGCTTGAAGACTACATTCGCGAGCATCCGATTTCTATCGAAACCATGGATATCGAGCTGAAACTGGCCAAGTCCAACGAACTGCTGATTCGCAATTTCGATGAAGCGCGCCGCATCTATCAGCGTATCATCGATACGCGACACAACGATCCGGCCGTGCATGAGGCGTATTTCCGCATCGGCTTTGTGCTTCGCGAGGGCTTCGCCGCTTACGATGAAGCAATCAAATACTGGCAGGATCTCATCGACCAGTTCTATAACAACGAGTTTGCCGACAAGGCGCAGTTCGCCATCGCCTATACCTACGAAACCTATCGGCGCGACTACACCAGAGCCCGCCAGAACTATGAACGCATTCTTAACCAGTATCCGAATTCCAGCCTGCAGCAGCAGGCGCGTGATGCGCTGCTGCGTATCGAAGGCAAAAGATGACGACAGAGAGGTATGACCATGCTCGACAGTAAAATTATGACCAATCTTCTGGTAAGGTATGATGGCTTTCTCACCCGCGTCGCAGTCTCGGTTCTGCGCCAGATCGAAGAGGGCAACCCAAAGATCGAACGCAAGATCGTCGATTTTCTCAAGGGCAAGATGTTCCCGGTGCCTCTCGACCGGGTAATCGAGTATCTCCAGAAAATTCCGCCCGACAGCGTCAGAGACCGTGTTGTCGAATATCTGCGTGACATGCACGCAACCCTGATGGATATGGTCGTGTTTGTCGGCGCCGAAGGCAACCGCCAGCTCATCTATCTGCCGATGATCAGAATCATGGAAAACGAGGAAGATAGTGATCGCGCTCTGGCCATGGCTACGCTCTGCTGCTTCGATTTTCCGGAAGCAGTTAACCGACTGGCGCGCGATTTCGCCAGCCTCAGCTCCGAGATGCGCTGGGTCACCATCGTCATTCTCAAAAAGCGCTGGGACGAAAAATTTGTGCCGGTTTTTCTCAAAGCCCTCGATGACAAAGATCCCGAGGTTGTCAGAGTCGCCATCCTGGCCGTGAGCAAGGCAACCGTGCCGGCTGCCCGCGAGCCGATCAGAAAGCTTCTCTATAGCCCCTCAGAGATGATCGTTCTCTCGGCCATCAAAGCTCTGACCGAAATCGGTAATGCAGAAATTGTCGAGGAGCTGAGAAATCTTTTCGAAAAGACCGACAGTCACCGCGTTCGTGCGACCATTGCTTCAGCCTTTGGCGATGTCGATTGTGACGGCACTCTCGATTTTCTTCGCGAATGCCTGGCGGCTCCCGATGCGCGCGTGCGGGCCAACGCCATAATGGCGCTCAAGAAAAAGCATGACAAGCTTGGCTCTTTGCCGCACGATATCATCGAGCGTATAATCGAGCTCAAACGAGACCCTGATCATCGCGTTCAGGCTGACTGTGTGCAGGCCTTATGGAGCATGGGCCAGACCGACAATCTGACCGAAATCGAATCCATGCTGATTTCCGCAAACGAAATGAGCCGCTCTGCCGGCGCCTATCTGTGTGGCAAACTCAAGCTTTTTCAGCTCAAGAAGCATCTCGAAAACCTGACGGCCGACCCCTCCTGGACAGTTCGCAAAATGGCGGCTATTGCTCTTCTCGCCTTTGGCGATTCCGGCCGGGCAGCGCTCAAGCAGCTGATGGATTACGGAACTTCTGATCAGCAGATTGTTTCGGCCTTTGCCGTCGGTCTTACCGACGATTCTTCTGCTATCGAAAAACTTATCGAACAGAGCAGATCCGGCAGCGAAATGGCTGAAATGGCTACCAGTCTGCTGCTCAGACTTGCCAAACCGGTCACCTGATGGCGCCCCGTGCCGACAACGCATGAAGAAAGCAGTAATAAAAAGCCCCGCCTGCAATTATCAGGCGGGGCTTCTGTTCTATCGTCAGTCTACGAAATGGAATTTTTTTACCGGCGGAAAATACTTGGGTTTTTTGTCTGAGGGCAACACCTTGCCGCCGCTCTTTACCCAGGCGGCATACCACATATCTACCACGTTGTTGACCGCACGTGAATAACAGTTGGCCAGAATCGTTCTTGCCTCAGCGTAGCGCTTACCTTTGGTATATGCATACTCAAGGGCGTCGTAATACTGGTTGGCCCACAGTGATTCGTAGATCATGCGGGCACTTATTCGTTTAACATCATCACAGCCGTCGAAATTGACGCCGTAGGTAAGTACCCATTTGTCAGCATCTTTTTCAGTGGCGGCGTGATAACTTTTTTCTTCGATGGTATCGTCGAGACTGGCTCCAGTATGCAGCGGCTGAACCAGGTCAGCTGAATAATGGGCAATCCAGCCAAGTTTTTGAATGATTTCTTTGCGGCTCTTCTTTTTTTCTATTGCCAGGCCGACTTCGTTAACCAGGTTCTCGATGTGAAACGGACCTTTGCCCATGCTCGAAGCCTGTATATGAAAAATGTGATTCTGAAAATCTTTTAATACTCTGTCAGGTTCTACGCTGGCTTCCATCAGAGGTTTCAAGGAAGGCTGCTTGAGTGTCGGTCTGGTCGTTTCGCCGAGAAACTCGCGAAAAGCCTGTGGCATTATATGGTAGGCGTCTGAGACGATCTTCATGTGAACCCTGCTGCCCCAGGCAAAAGCATTGCCAGAACCAGCCAGAAGGAAAACCACAGCTATACTCACTACTTTTAAACAGTTTGGTTTCATTTTCTGGTTATTTTCCTTATATAGAATCTGCTAAGGAAAATTATACGCAAATAACGTACCGACCGCCACCCCCCCGTAGAGAACTCAGCCGTACAGCAAAAAACCGGCTGTTACCGGCGGGTTATGTGGGAGCGAATTGTCAGTTTTTTGGCAGCAGCTGGCCAAAAATCAGCACGTCAAACCTTGGGTGCTGGTTCGGTGACGTTTTCGCCGTCTAATGTCGGCTTCTCTGCCATATCTGTAAAATCTGGCAGTGGTGTTGCATTTCTTTCGCGTTCGAGTCTGCGGCGCTTTTTCAGTTTGCGGCGGGCCTTCTGGCTTTCGGGCGGCAGTCTAGGTGTTTCACCAGTGGTTGGCTGTGGATTGTTCTGGGCGAATTCAGCAAAATCAACGACAAGGCGCTTCTCGATCTGATTGGCAACGTCAGTCATCCGCTCAGACAGCACGTTGTACCTGTCCATGACGAATTTGCGCTGGTGTTTGTTTTCTTCTTTGAGGACTGCGATTTCTTCGTGCAGATCAAGCAATACGATAAGAATCGGAATGATGATAAGGGCGACAATCATGTAGGTGTCGGCCTGCCGGCGCAGCAGCATCGAGACGATCATTGCCACCCAGAGACCCCACAGCCACTTGTTGATTCTCATCACTGATTACCGCGCTTTCCGACTCAGAATTCCGTCGAGTATTTCGGTTGCCAGGCCCGCGTCCAGACCCTGCAGCAGAAAAGCTTTCTGCCGGCTGGTCTGTCCCTGCTTCAAACTTACCCGACTCTTCGGCAGTCCGAAGGTTTTGGCAAGAAAGCCGGTCAGCTCAGCATTGGCTTCGCCGTCAACCGGAGCACCCTTGACCTTTATTCTACAACGTTCCTGATGTAAGTCAACGATTTCTGTTCGCGAAGATCTGACAACAGCTAAAACCATAATAACAGACCCTTCCGGGGTCTGTTTTATGCATACCTCTGCCGACATGGCGTCAGGCGGCTTTTGCGGTTGGCTCGGCCGTCACTCTTGCGAATACCGGTGATTCTTCGTTAACCATCGCCAGATAAGATTCCAGAACGGTGCGCAGTTCGACCTTGAGCATGCGCTTCTGCTTTTTGAGTTCGCGAATATCTTTGCCGATCAGTTCGGCTTCGCTGCGTGCCTCGTCGAGTATTCGCTCAGACTGCAGTTCAGCTTCCTTAACGATCAGCTCGGCTTCCTTTTCGGCGTTGTCCTTGAGGTCGCCAGATGCTTTCTGTGCCGAAATCAGTGTCTGCTTGAGAGTTTTTTCGAGTTCGAGATAGTCTTCCATCTGACCGGTCAGACGCTGCGCCTGATCTTTCAGCGATTTGTTCTCGGCGTAGAGGGCTTCGTATTCGCGCCCGACCTTCTTGAGGAAGCTGTACACTTCGTTTTCGTCGAGGCCGCCAATGTTTTTTCGTGAGAATTCTCTCTGGTAGATGTCCAGTGGGGTGATGCGCATAAGTTGCCTCCTATATCTTTTCCATGAGAACTATTCGATTTGTATTGGTGCCGAGCTTGTTATTCTCGACCCTGAAACAGTTGGCCAGTTTGGTGAACTGCTGGCTCTGCACGTAAATTTCCTTAACTTTGAACTGATGGCGGTTATACTGATGCGAGCAGGTAAGCTGCACCAGAATTTCATCGAGATTGAGCAGTTCGCCCTGATAGCGGACTTCACCGACTTCCATGGCGACCAGTCCGCAGGGAACCAGCACTCTGTGAAGCTCTGACAGCGTGTCGGAGATAAATTCCATCCATTTGGTCAGGTCGGGGGTCTGTACGATCTTGCCCTCGACTTCTTCACGCGGGATGCCACAGAACCAGGTTTCTATCCAGGTGTCCTGAACGTAGTCGACCTGATTCAGAAATGGCGGCGAAGTGACGACGAGGTTCACACTCTCGCTGGCCCATTCTTTCAGTTCGCGGGAATCGCCGGTAGTCAGCTTCTGGTGCTTCGCCCAGCGCCGCAGTTCGTCGACCTGGCCGCTTTTCAGCGTGGTTTTGGCTTTTTTCAGTATGCGTGATTTGATATCACGATAGTCAGGCTCGACTCCCCGGGTCTTGTTAATCTTGGCCTGATTCACTTTTGGAATCGAAATCTGCGGGAAAGAGTAGGCCGAGAAAAAGCCGTTTGAGTGGCCGTGCAGCCGCGACAGGGCAGTCATTTCGATAAAGCGGTCGATGTCGTCGCGATGTTCCGCCAGATAATTGCGCAGATTGATCAGCTCGCGATAGGTGTCTTCGTGATAGAACATCGACATGTCTTCTTCGCGGCTCATATCTACCGGCGCGTTAAGATCGATTTCGTCGAGTCTGTCACTGATTTCTTCGATGGTTACCGGGCAGATCTTCGGTGCTGCCAGTCGCTCAGAAAGAGGGTTAACATCGTTAGAGACGCCCTTGCGGTTCATCAGGGCCGCCTGCAGAATCGTGGTGCCACGCCCGCCGAACGGATCACCGACACGGTCTCCCGGGTTGGTGAAGCGTGAAATGAAGTATTCCGGAAGCTCAGGCTTGAATGAGGCCCGATAAGAGTTGGCATAGTGCAGCGAATGCATCTGTCGCTGTTTGGCTGTCCAGAATTCATCGAATTTTCTGGTAACCGGGCCGAATGGTGTTATCAGCTGCGACGGTTGCGATGCTGATTCGGTAACGATATTTTTAAGCAGGGCCTGGGCGCTCATGTTGCCTCCGATTCGTTTTTCTTTTTACAGGAAAGCTATCGGCGTCGAGCGCTCAAATCTTGACCTGATTTTTAAACAAGTTGAAAGCAGCCAGCAAAAACGCTATATATTGGGAAATCACAGCCGTAAGGAATAATCAGTCATGGCAATCGAATTTTTTAATGAGCTTAAACAGGCTTTCAATAGTAATGAACCCTTTGTTTTGTGTACTGTTGTCGAAACCATTGGCTCAAGTCCAGGTACTGTTGGTCAGAAAATGCTTGTATTCAAAGACGGCGCCACTGTCGGCACCGTTGGCGGCGGCGTCAATGAAGAGCGCACCCGCAAGGCCGCCCTCGAACTCTTTGCTGCCGGCACCGCCAGAATACTCACCTTCGATCTCGACAATCCGCTTGAGGGCGGTGACCCGGTCTGTGGCGGCAAATCCCGCATATTTATCGAGCTGCAGGCACATGAACCGCGCATGGTGATCTTTGGGGCCGGCCATATCGGCAAGGTGCTGGCAAAAATGGCTGCTTTGGCCAGGTTTCGCGTAACCATCGTCGATGAGCGCCCGGAATACGCAGACCCCTCACTTTTTCCAGAGTGCGTTCAGGTAATTTGCCAGCCGTTTGAAAACGCGGTTGTCGCAGCAGGCATCGATGCAAAATGTCACGTCGCCGTACTGACGCCTGGCCATCTTAAAGATTTCGAAGTGCTTGAAAGAGTTTTGCCGACTCCGGCGTCTTATGTCGGCCTTGTCTGTTCAGCTAAGAAACTTGTCGAAATGAAGGCGGCGCTGATCAGTAAGGGAATCGCGCGAGATCGCGTCGAAGCCCTTTTTGCGCCGATCGGCATCAATCTCGGCAGCGCAACGCCCGAAGAAATCGCAGTCGAAATCCTCGCCCAGATTGTCGCTTTCCGGAACGGCAGAATTATTCGCTTCGAAAAGTAGCATTCGTCGTTTTTCTTCAATTTCAGCCAAACCGCGTCATAAATCATTTAGAAAAAAATATTTTTTTAGTTGACGTTAAAACCGGTTTTTGGTAAGATGAACTTCCTGCCCCGGCAGGACGGGCCAAAAAAGCCCGCAGTTCATTGAGAATAAGATCAGAAGACTTATTATGACGCCAAGCGGGTCTTGTTATTAAGTTAATGAGATCCTTTGAGCATCGCAGAAAATGTGATGTTTATAAACGTTGAATCTTGAATAGATCAACTATCCTTTAATGAGAACTTCTGGTTATGTGTCATTGCGAGGAGCCTTCGGGCGACGAAGCAATCTCATTGTATCAGATTTCAATAATTT
>JAKJFO010000068.1:0-264 GCA_022704885.1 Candidatus Rifleibacteriota bacterium
GATATCGCTGTAGCCGGGCTAAACGGCTGGGAATACGCGACTTCAGGCAAGGAGCAGGAAGAAGCCAATACATTTGGCGTCATGCTTAAGCAGATTGCCAGAAGCATCATGAAACAGCGGACGCAGCGTCCCACCAGCAGCGAAGGTATTGACGCCGCTGCCATAGAAGGAGATATGGTTATCGAAACTGGTCTGCAGACCGTCAGATCGTTGTTCGGAGATGATGTGTTCGTCAAGCTGGCGAATGGGGTGGGGTTGCCGGTA
>JAKJFO010000068.1:288-18884 GCA_022704885.1 Candidatus Rifleibacteriota bacterium
CTGATAATTCACGCTGTGCCGGATATAGAAACTCCTCAGTATGTGATGATCTGGCTGATAATGTTCGATTATGAAGGCTATCTGGCCAGAATCGCCGACCGTTATCGCGGCGAATATCTGCTCTGGCCGGTAGAGGCGCATCGTTACGGCAATGTTTTCAGAAGAGAATACTACAAGGCCAGGCATGAAATAGTGAAAATGGCTTCCTGGATCGCTACCGCCAATCTGCCAGTTTCCGGACGCATCAATTATCGGGGCAGCTGGCATCTGGTCGAAGGCCGTCCGGGAGTGGCGCAGATAACGTCTTTGATGATAGGTATGGCGCCGGAAGCCCCGATTGATCAGGCCATAGTCCGCAGTAAAACTGCTTTTACTCTGCTTATGGCTGGTATTCTGCTGTGCGTTCTCTTAATCGCCAAAAATGTCGCCGATGATATTCTGGTGCCGATAAGAAGCCTGATTCTGGGCATGCAGCAGGTCGTTCGTGAGAGCTACTCATATCGAATCGACAGTGGCAGAACCGACGAACTTGGCGTGCTCTGCTCTGCTTTCGACAGCATGACCAGAGGATTAGAAGAAAAGATGCTGATGGGTCGTATGCTGTCAAAGAGTGCGCAGAAATTTTCTCTGCAGGAATCAGATATAGAAGGCAGCCGGAAGGAATTTGCTCTTCTCTATATTGGCATACCGTCTTTTGAAGGCTGGATGGCCGGCGCAGCCACAGATTCTCTGTTCGCAGACCTGCGTGAGCAGGTGGCAATGGTCGCGAAGATCATAATTGCAGCTGGAGGTGACATCGACAAGATCATCGGCGAAAAGATTCTGGCAGTATTTCACAGCGAAGGGAAACCATGCGAAGCGTTGGCTGCCGCCTGCCGTGCCGCCCTGCAGATCAACGCCGCCGAAGGCCGTGGGGCTCTGCCGTTCCCGACGGCTACGGCAGTTAATTATGGCACTGTCATTGCCGGCTTTCTCGGTGTCGGCGGCAAGCGGGACTTTACTGTAATCGGTGATGCCGTCAACGTTACCGCCCGCATCGAGGCACAGGCCGAAGTGATGCGCTATCAGCGTTGTCTTGCCTCAGAGCAGGTTCTCGAAATGCTGCCGGCAGATGTTCTTGCCCGTGAATACTGCGAAGTCGAGCTGAAAGGCAAGGCAAAACCAATGAAACTCTATCAGCTTACCACCACCAGCACCAGCATCCTCGGCTACTGACAGGCTTTTTATTGTTGTCATCCTGCCCGCTGCGGGGTCGCAGGATCCAGAAGAGCCCTGACACGTGGATTATGCGACTGCGCCTGACCCTACTTCGCTAACCCTGCGCCGCTAAAGCTTCGCAGGGCGCAGAGCGGCTTGCGAAGAATGACGCCTGGTTTTGACCGGCAATCGTGATGACTGGATTTTAATTGTTGCTTTAATTCTCGATTTGCTGTATCATCTTTTCCAGTTGCAGCGAATTCTGCGATTTTGCAGTTTTATCGCTGTCGATCCGGGCGGTTTTTCACCGGCTAAAAAACCAGACCCTTTCGCTCAGCCGGCATAATCGGTTTGAGCTCATACTTCCACCGAACAGAAACGGATATTTTAATGACCACGTCAACGCATTTTAGACATTCAACCAACCACACTTCTCGTAACCAGTCACCTCGCACTGCAGCGCAGCCCCGCGAAACCACTCAAGCAAGCCCGGCAAGACAGGCGAATCCTGTTGAAACCGCAAAACCTGAGAATCATCACGTAATTGCGCCGATTTTCACGGCGCTGCACACTGACCTGCAGCGTGCTATTGCCCGCGTCGGCTTCACTTCACCGACACCGATTCAGCAGAGTGCTATTCCGCTGGTTATCAACGGCCGCGATATTCTCGCCAGTTCGATGACCGGAAGCGGCAAGACCGCAGCTTTTCTGCTGCCAATCATGCATCGCATCATCGCCAGCCGCGAAAGCGAAAAGAAAACTACCGGTCGCATCACCCCGAAGATCCGGGCGCTGGTACTCACTCCGACCCGCGAACTGGCGGCGCAGATCTGCCAGCATTTCAACGATCTCGCACAGTGCAGCGATCTAAGCTGCGCTGCCATCTTTGGCGGAGTCAGCATGCTTCCGCAGGAACGCGCCTTCAGGCATCCGGTCGATATCATGGTGGCGACACCCGGTCGTCTGCTCGACCATTTTACCCGAGAATACGGCAAAATGCCGCATCTCGAATATCTCGTGCTCGACGAAGCTGACCGCATGCTCGATATGGGCTTTCTGCCTGACATCAGGCGTGTGCTCAAGGCTCTGCCGGCCCGACAGCGCCAGACCCTGCTGTTTTCAGCCACGCTGCCTGACCCGATCGTTGTGCTCGCCAAAGATATGCTCAACAACCCGGCATCAGTTGATATTGAGCGCCCGCAGATCACCGCCACCGGTATCGAACACAAAGCTTTCAAAGTCAGAGACGAGCTGAAACAGGAACTCCTGATCAACATCATCGATCAGCACCAGATTCGCAGCGCCATCATCTTTACCCGCACCAAGCATCGCGCCAAGCGTCTGGCCCAGTTCCTCGACCGCAAGAATGTCGCAACCGACTGCATTCACGGCAATCGCAGCCAGCTGCAGCGCACCAAAGCCCTTGAAGATTTCCGTAATGGCAAGATCAGAGTGCTTGTCGCCACCGACATCGCATCGCGTGGTATCGATGTCGAAGCTGTCTCGCATGTCATCAATTTCGATGTGCCGCATGTCGTCGAAGATTATGTGCACAGAGCCGGCCGCACTGCCCGTGCCAACATGACCGGGTATTCATATACTCTGGTATCTGCCGACGAAATGCATGATTTTACCCAGATCGAGCGCACGATCAGGACACGCATCGAGCAGGTCAGGCTCGAAAACTTCGATTACAACTCGAAGCCGGCCGAAGCGCTCGAAATTCCGATTGCGCAGCGCATCGCCGAAATTCGCGCCTACAAGGCCGCCTGTCGCGCCCGCGCCGCCGCCAAACAGCAGCGCAAGGGCCAGCAGCCGCCTCCGCCTGCTCCTAAGCAGAGCCGCGCCTATCGCAAATATTGATCTGACTCGACAAACCGGGCTGTTGCACAAAATGCGTAACAGCCCGGTTCTGTTTGCTGGCATTATTTTGCTGTCGGTAAGTGTTACGAACCTGTTTATACAGAAGACTGTTGGCAGGGGTTCAATAATCTGTTTCCGAAAACGAATTACACAAATTTTGTAACTTTGTCATCGACCAGCCGCTATCGATAGAGCGGTGAGCGTCATTAAGCATCTATTAGAGGAATCCGGGGGCAACTGAAATGTTACTTTTTTAGGATGGATTCAAAGTCAAGTTCTGTGATAAATTATTCTGATCGACCTAATTTTCTGTCGGAGGATGTCATGTATATGCGAAAAGCTTTGTGCGTGCTGGTGTTGATTCTTGGTTTGAGCTCGTCTTTGCTGGCTCAGACCCCAGCAGTCTGGAAGGAGCTTTTTCCTCTCGGGCTGATCAACAGCGATGGTAAATCAGTCTCGCTCGAAACCTTGAGTGGGAAATACGTTGGTATTTACTTTGCCGGCCAGTGGTGCAGCGGTTGTCGAGCCTTTTCACCTCAGCTGGTTCCGTTTCGCAACAACCATGTTGACCAGTTTGAAGTTGTTTATGTCAGTTCAGACAAAAACAAAGCGGCTCAGTTCGCATATATGAAAGAAGTCGGCATGCCATGGCCCACGCTTGAATTTCGTTCGGCACCTGCATTATCTCTGAAATCAAGATTCGAAGTTACTTCCATTCCGACCTTGATCGTTCTTTCGCCGGCAGGTGAGCTGATCACCCGCGACGGTCGCGCTGATGTTCAGAACTCGCCGGCTGATGCAATGGCGAAATGGCAGGGCACCAGCCCGTCGCCGCTGCCCTATTCGTTTGCAGCGTCTTCAAATGCTGGCGGTTCTGGCCGACTGGCTTATCTCGACCGCCAGGTCATTGACGAAGTAAATACTCTTCGGGCAATTCCCAAACAGGGCTGGATCCAAGGAACGGTCGGCGGCAAGGAATATTTTGTAGCTTTCGATCGCACCGCCTGGACGATCAAGGGAAATGTCGGCGACAAGCCGATTGACATCAAGATCGATCATGATAAGAAGAAAATTCAAGGCTATACGCATGATTCAGGGGTGGACCTGACTTTCACATGGTCTACCGAGGAATACGGCCTTGAGGGCGATGTCTATGGTTACCCTTACTGGCTGACCATTAACTGGCCCAGCAAAAATGCCATGGGTGGGCTGAGTTGCTCGATGCTCGAGTTCAACTGGGATATGGATGCCGGCGTGATCACAGGTTTTCTTGCTGACCGCAAGGCTGATTTGAAATATGATAAGGTTAGCGGCCGGCTGACCGGCGATTTCTTCAACCGCAAGCTCGATCTGCAGATCACCAATCTTGACCTGCATGATTTCATTCAGCACGCCTACCTGTTTCTGAAATAACCATTTCGACAGCAGAACTCTCAAGCTGACGCCGGCAAAACTGCTGGCGTCAGCTTTTTCGGGCGAAATCGACATCAAGCTGTCATCCTGTGCGTACTCGCAGGATCCAGAATTGCATAAGACATGGATTTTGCGATTTCGCTTCGCTCCGCGCAGAATGACCAAGAGAAGGCTCGAATGTCTATTAAAAATATGTGCCTGCTTATTGGCCGGGAATTTGCTGTTTATCTTGCTGGTTGGCAAAGAATGCGGGTGGTGCTATTATCTTAGCGAAACTACGCAGGATGCGCAGAAATTTGTCGATCCGGAGGAAGTTTTGAGCGAAGCACTGCCGACGCTGAGCCGTATCATATTCATAGATATCGTCGGGTTCAGTAAAAAGCCTTCCCATAACCAGAAGCTGCTGATTCAGGAGCTCACCCGTCTGGTTCAGAACACCTCTGCCATCATTAAACTCGACAAACAACAGCGCGTCGATCTGCCTACTGGCGACGGCATCTACATGGCCCTTTGGGGGCCGCAACTTCCATTACAGGCTGCGCTCGAACTCGCCTCGCAGGTGCGTCAGTATAATGCCAATTGCCCGCCATCGTGATATAGTCAAAGAAGATTTTGTAACAGCAATGCTCACAGGGACAGACAAAGAAGCTGTCTGCACCCTTTTGACCGCCGCCGGGGTCGATCCTGAATCAGTGAAGCCGCGCGAAGCTCTGCTCGATAGCTTTGCCAGTGTCTGAACTTGATCGAAGCCCGGGCGATTTTCCCTCATATCTCTGGTTTTTCCCGGGGCTGGCGATTTTTATGGCCTGGTCAGAAAAAATCTTTGCCTGGCTGTTGCTCTTATAACTGATTTTCAGCTGTGCTGCAGCAGGTTTCGGGCGAAGCTGAGACCATCATAGTCGGTGCGGCCGAGCATGCGCGCGATTTCTTCGATGCGTTTTTCACCCTCGACGAGGCTGATTTCGACGTTAGTCTGGTCGTTTGTGACTTTCTTGGTGACGGTAAAATGACAGCTGCCCTCTTTGGCGATCTGATGAAGGTGAGTGACCAGCAGAACCTGCTTTTCGTTGCCGAGGGCGCGCAGGCTGGCGGCTACCGCTTCGGCGGTTTTGCCCCCGATGCCGGCATCGATTTCGTCGAAAACCAGCGTTGGTAGCGCGTCGCTACGGGCGAGCACTTTTTTGATGGCAAGCGCGACGCGCGACAGTTCGCCGCCAGATGCGATTTTGCGTAATGGGCCGCCGGGCGCGCCCGGGTTGAGGGCGACGCAGAATTCTATGTTTTCGGCACCGTGCGGGCCGGGATTACAGGCGATCAGGGCGGCATTGAAGCGGGCAGCGTTGAAGCCGAGGTCGGCCATTTCGGTCGAAACCATCTGGTCCAGCTTTTTAGCGAGACTGCCACGTTCTTTACTGACGGCTTTGGTCAGCTGAACGAACTGCGCATCTATCGCTTCGAGTTCTTTTTTGACCTTGTCGCGTGTTGAATCCGGGGCGAAAAGTTCTGACAATTCTTCGTTTACTTTTTCCTTGAGTGTGAAAAGACCGGCAAAATCGGTCGAATGTTTGCGGCAGATGCGCGAAATATCGGACAGGCGTGACTGTATCTGATAGAGCCTTTCCGGGTCAAGACCTGTGCTTTCGGCAAGTTCTTCGATGTCGGTTTCGAGCGCCTTAAGCTCATAATAGGCGCCGTTCATTCTCTGGTAAAGCTCATCGATAGCTTTGTCATACTGGCTGATACGTTTAAGATTGTCGGCTGCCTTGAACACCTGCGATGTCGCACCCGAGCTTTCTTCACTGCCTGACAGCAGGGCGACAGCGGCCTGCAGACTGCTGATAATCTGTTCGGCGTGACTGAGCCTTTTGAGTTCTTCTTTGAGGTCGTCTTCTTCAGTCTGGCTGTTGAGGCCTAGACCGGTTATGTCCTGCAGTATCGCCTGCAGTTCATTTATGCGGCTGGCTGAATGCTGCTGCCGTGTTTCGAGTTCCTGGAGTTTCTGTTGTAATTTCTGGCGCTGCCCATACACTGACTGCAGTTCGGCCAGATTTTGTTTATGAGTGTTGCTGCCGGTGCGGTCGAGCAGGCCTCGCTGCACTTCGGGTTCGAGCAGTGTCTGGTGCTCGTTCTGGCCATGAATTTCTGTCAGATAGGGGCCAAGCTGTTTTAGAAAAGCTGCTGTGGTCAATATTCCGTTGACCATGACACGACCGTTGCCTTCTTCTTTGAACGTTCGCGAAATCGACAACGTCTGCGGATCTTCTTCGTTATGAAAACCAGATTCTTCTAAAAATCTCGTAAGTTCGGGCAGGCTGGTGATGTCGAATTCAGCCTGTATCCTGGCTGTTGTCTGCCCAGGCATAACCAGGCCGCTGCGGGCCTTTTTGCCAAGCAGAAGTTTGACCGCTTCGAGCAGAACACTTTTGCCGGCGCCGGTTTCGCCGGTAATTACGTTCAGCCCGCGTGAAAAGCGCAGAGATGCTGTGTGCATAAACAGAAAGTTTTCCAGCAGTATTTCCGTGATCATGGCTGGTCTCAGTAAATACTACGGGAAATCCCCGGTTCACCGGGTGTCCAGAAGAGTTTGCGCAGGCCGGAGGCGGTGTATGAGCCAGAATTTTCGGAAATTTGTCTGAGAGTGCCTTTGATCGATTCGGGGTTCTTGCTTCTGTTGCTGCGCTGAAGTGCGCTGACCTGAGTGGGGTTTGGCGGCGCGATCAGCGAAACTGGCGCGCTGCGCGGTAATGCGGCGATCACAACAGGTGCTTCTTCTTCGGGTTTGTCTGACGGTATTGCATATCGCATGGTAGCAAGCTTAGTGCCCGGATAATAGAACGCCAGAATCTGGCGGGAGTTGTAGCCAATCGCAGCCATGCCGATAGCACCGTCCTGGCACATGCCGACGCGGTGCCCGAAATTCTTGTGCGTAGAGGTTTTGGATTTTGCGCTCATTTGAGAGATCGTGATTTTTTTCTGTGGTGCTGGCAATTTGCCGCTGAATTTGCTGGTTTTGATCAGCTTGCCATAATAGCAGAACGGCTTGTATCCAGAAATACCATCATAATGGCCGATCAGATACGGAACCGAAGCGCCGTTCCAGGCGGCCCTGCTGTCAATTATGTAACCGCCACAATTTGAGTGATAGACCGTGTTTGCAGGCTCGCTGCCATAAATCAGAATTTTGCCGGCAGTGCCTTTGACGGCAGCGCTCGCAGCCTTGATTTCGCGGGCAATGCCACTGTAGACCTGACAATGAACCTTGTCGCAGAGCTGGTAATTCTCTCCGCCAGAATGCCGGTTGAGGTTGCGCACCGCGTAAGTTCGCGCGGCAATCGTTTGAGCCTGTTGAGCGGCGTCTGGCGCCCGGTTGAAGATTTCTGAGGGAACGACAGATTTAAGGTAATCTTCGATATCGACGATATTCACCCCACGCAATCCGCCTTTTTGTGGGAAAATGGCGATCGAACCGCGATAGGAAAACGATTTGCGACTGCCTGCGTTAACCTTGAGATTGATCGGTGGCCGGCCCACGGCCGAAAACAGCAGTTCATTGCTGAAATAATAAAGGCTCTTGCGCTGATCGACCGCCACCTTCATTTTACCGCCGCTCATCGCCGTTATAACGACTTCAGATGCCTTACCAGAATAAACCGACTGTTTTTTGTTCTGGTCGAATATCTCGATGAAACCACTGCTTGGCTCAATTTTCCAGGTGGTGGGCAAACCAAACGAGACCAGGCCGATCCGGAGATTGCGACTGGCGTTCAGGCAGGAAATTTGCGCATGCAAAGGGAGTGACAGAAGGGTCAGGAGCACACAGAAAATAAATCTTGTATAAAAACGCATGCATGGATTCTAACCTGTAAAGGTTTGAAGGTCAATACCCCGTGCACAGATTGACAACTTTAAATTATTAACTTTTTTCTGAAGGCAGGGTGGCGGTATAACCGAGGTCGTTCACAGTTTGCAAAACCAGCTCTGCCGAACATTTGCCGTAAATTTCGGCGCGTTTTTCACTGAGCCGGACCTGAACATCACCGATGCCGTCGATTTCCATTATTGCATTGCGAACGGCGTTAGCGCAGTTTCCGCAAGACATGCCATCGACATTTACAACCAGATCAGGAGGGGCAGCGACGTCGCTATGACAACTGGCGCAGCCGGCGGTCACCCGGTTGCGGTAAAAGCTGTAAGTAAGAATCATGAGCATGAGTATTGCACTGATGGTTTCGAGTAAACTGAGTTCTACATGGCAGGCTGGCGGCGAAACCGACATAAGCCCAATCGAAAAAGACTGATCGAGGTAGTCGAAGATGAGGCCGCCGGCGAGAGAACCGATCATAACGGTAAGTATGTATATGGTCGCGGATACTCGACCAAGCACCTTGAAAACAACGGAGATGGCCGCGGCATTGGTAGCCGGGCCGCTGATCAGAAAGACGAAGGCCGCGCCCGGGGACACCCCCATGTGCATGAAACCGAGTGCTATCGGAATCGAAGAAGTCGAACAGACATAGATCGGTATGCCAATTGCCAGCATGAGCAGCATGGTGAGATAGTAATTTCCGATATATTGACTGACGAAATCTGAAGAAATGAAAGTAGATATCAGGCCGGCGATAATTATGCCAACGATAAGAGCTCTTGCGATTTCGCCGGGCAGGGTGACCAGGCCATAGCTCAGGGCTGCTTTGATCTTCTGCGCAAAACTAAGGCGTTCTTCTGGAAGTTCCTGAGCGCCTTCGGTTTTCTGATGGTCATCTTCATCGACGGTAGATACGATAATTCCACCGATGATGCCGGTGATAAAGGCTGCGAGGGGGCGAAACCATGCGAAGAAAGGGCCAAGCAGACCGTAAGTGGCAAGAATAGAGTCGACCCCGGTCTGTGGCGTAGATATCAAAAATGACGTGGTCGCGCCCTTGTTGGCGCCATGTTTGCGCAGCGAGGCCGCGACCGGGATGACCCCACAGGAACAGAGTGGCAGCGGAACACCCAGAAGGGTTGCTTTGATAATTGAGCCATATCTGCTGCCGCCGAGATGCTTTTCTACCCATCGTGGTGAAACCATGACAGACAGTATGCCTGAGATAAGGAAGCCAAAGATAAGGTATGGTGACATCTGACCAAGAACCGACCAGCATGCCTGTAGTAGTGTGGTTAATTGTTGCATTTCGTTATCCATCCTGCATTTAAATACAGTATAAATATAACCACAGCCTGCAAAAAAGCAAACTATAGACTTTTGCTAGTCAGAATTCCCGGTCAGCAGCCAGGTCTGAATACTGCGATTGCTCGCAGAATGAGAATTGTCTTTGGACTGAAGAGACTATTTGTGCAGCCGGTTAACGCGTTGCAGCAGATCACTGGCACGAGAGTCGGCAGGATCTTTTTGCAGCATTTCTTCGCAAAGGGCTTTGGCAGCGGGAAGATCGCCAAGCTGAAAGTTGGCTTCGGCAACTGTCAGCTGAATGCGCCGTTCTGTCGGGTATTTGCTGCGTATCTGTTCGAGATAAAGTATCGCATCAGCGCCTTCACCAATGTAGTAGCAGGCCTTGAAGTATTTCATCAGGGTGTCTGAATCACGTTCCTGAATGCCTAACGCCTGCTTGAAGGCATCTTTGGCTCTTGCCCAGCGTCGATTTTCGGTTGCATTGTCGCCAAGCAGCAACAGTGCATCATGATAAGCAGGTGCTATCTCAAGAGCTTTGCGCAGGGCCTCGCGACCTTCCGGGCCCTTGTCTTGCGCGAACAGGGTTCTGGCCTCCTTGTAGAGGGTGACTGCTTCTTCTGGAATGTCAACCTTGCGGGATTGAGCCGGCATGGTTTTCGGTTCGGCAGGAACAGCAGACTCAGTTGCAACCGAGGTTTCAGGCTGAGGTGTCGCGACAAAATCAGGTTCGGCTTTTTTGAACGGTGCAAAAGAGGGCGAAGACTTCTCGAGAGCGTTGATAGCAGATTTGATTTCGCTGTGAAAGGCAGCTGCCTCGGCAGATGTTTCTGCTGCCGGAGCGGACATGAGAGCACGTTTATACATGCTGATTCTGGCAGCTGGTTTATCTTCTGGCATGGCTGCAGCTCGGCTGGCCAGCTGCCGCGCAAAGTCCAGGGCGTTGCGGGCCGGCGAACCCTCGGTCTGCTTCTCAGCACTATCGGCAGCCGCTTTGTCATAGGTAAGCTTGAAGGTGACGGTAAGATCGGTGATGCCGCTCTTCTTTCTGGCAATATCACTTACTGTGGCGGTAAAGCCGACATCGCCAATCTTAACATTGCCGATCTGCTCTCCTTTATTGATCTTGTTTGCGGCAGCGGGAATGGTTTCGGAACTGGCTGCTACCGTGCCGCCATGAAGAGCCTGAATCTTGAAGGCGATTTGTTTGAGCGTACCGTTTTCGCCGCTGACCTGCCAGTTTTCGATAAAGACGATTTCGAAGTCATGCATTTTTCCATTGAAAGGAACTTTCCCGGCAAAGGTGGCCGAGCTGGGATGCGGATCGTAACTGAACATGCGCTCAATTGTCTGTTCTGCCGTTTCTGAAAAGGCAGCAGCAGTGCTGAGTAAGAAGACTAACATTGCCAGAACGCCCGGTCTTAAGCTATTAAACATGGAAACCCCCGAAATTTTTACTTTTCGATAAATCACAAGTTACTGATCGTGCCGCCGGAATTGTTAATTTCCTTACCGCTGTTGCCGCTGAAACTGTTACTGCCAAGTCGCACATTCGCTTTACGGCCGCGTACGGTAATGCCATTTTTGCGGTTACCGGTTATCACGTTGTTGCTGATAGCCGTCGGCTGGGCATCCCATACCTCGATTCCGGCCATGCCATTGTCTTTGATGGTATTGCCGACAATGTTGCCTCCACCGTCCTGGTAGATGAGCATGCCATTTTCTTTATTTCCTATGATGTTATTGCGCGTAAATTCTGGATTAGCGCGATCTTTGATGCCGATGCCGGATTTTCCGCATTGAGTGACGGTGTTGTCGCTGACTCTGGCCCGGGTCGCGCCACTGAACCAGATACCGTAAATTGCGCAGCCGCTGATGCGGTTGCCAGCTACGACGGGCGAGCCGCCGCCAACAGTAATGCCCATAGCCTTCGAGCTGTTTATGGTATTACTGCTGATGTTTGGGCTGCCTCCACGAACCTCGATCGCTGCAACCCAGTCGGGAGCCTGGGCAGGAGAAGCATTGGAAATTATGCAGCCGCTGATCTCGGAGCTGCCGCCTGTGATCAGAACGGTAGGTGCTGTATAGCCTGAATTATTGGTCAGTGTCAGGCCGCTGATTTTGCCATTTCCTGAAAGTGTGAATGTCGGCCCACGCGATGAGTTGATTACACAGTTTGCGGGAGATGTACCTTGTATACTGATGTTGCCGGTGATGACTACAGCTTCATTATAGCTTCCAGGCAGGATCTTTATGGTAGCCCCATCTTTGGCCATCCGCATGGCATCTGCAATCGTCTTGTAATTGCCCTGAGCCCCTACGGTAAGCTCACTGGCTGCTTTTTCGGCAGCCGCTTTAGCAGCCGCTTCGGCATCAGCCTGTGCTTTGTTGCGGGCGTCGGATATTCGAGACTGCATCTGGTTAATCTGAGAATTTGCCGGATTCAGCTGTTTTGCTACAGAGGCGGCCTGGAGTGCATTATCGTAATCTTTTTGAGCAAGCAGTTTTTCTGCTTCGGCGAGAGCTTTGCCGGCTGCGATATTACGAAGTGTTGCTGCCTTGTCGGTTGCTCCAGCAATTTCAAGGTTCTTCAGCAGAGCCTGTAGATTTTCGTTCTGCTGTAGAACCTGATTGTTGCTTATAATCTGGTCGATCTGATTGCTGTACTGCTCTATGCGGGGATCTGTTTTTGGTGTTTTCTGTTCAGCATCGAGCTTGATAAGCGCCTGCTCAAGGCTTTTTAATTCAGCATCTCCGCTCAGCCCCGGCAGTTTATAGAGCTGTCCAAGCAGGGCGAGTGCTTTTTCTGCAGATTCAGGACTGGTTTCGTTAATCTCTTTCAGATAAGATTCACGGGTCAGGTTGATCATCGAAGCTTTTTTGTCTTTTTCGTTCCAGTTGTCAAAATCTTTGAGAGCCTCGATAACTGTAGTAATATTTGGACCTGGCCTGAAACCTTTTATTCTCTTTTCGGCAGCAGCCAGGCTGGTTTCGGCGATTCTGGCGATTTCACCCTTGATGTCAATTCTGCTGTCTTTATCAAATGTCTGTAGAACCTTGAGTATGCGCTCAGCCTCGCCGGCATTTTCTGCTTTTTGGGCCTTTGCGCGAATTCTTGTGGCTGCATCGCGGAGAACTGCAGAAGTATCATAGCCTGAGTCCAGCTTTTGAATCGCATCGACAAGTTTGAGTGTTTCATCAACACCAGATACCTGTGGATTGTCTGCGAATCTTTTTATGTTGGCAATATGGCCATCAATCTCCCTTTGAATTGCTGCGACTCGTGCTTTTTCGGCGAGCTGCGTTTCGAGTGCGACAAGTTCGTTGCCAAATTCAACATTATCCTGATAGAGCGGCCTAAGCCCGGCGGCGAGAGCTATAGCCTGATCCGGTGCCGAATATTCAAACTTTTTGAGTTCACTCTGGCAGCGGTCGAGAAGATGCTTCTCCAGTTTGCCGGCGGCTTCAGTGTCGGCAAACTCGCTATGCATCGATTTAATCGCCTCTCTTATCACAGCGACATCTTGCGGAATTCGGGCTTTTTTTATGTCGCTGAAAATCGTATTAACTGTTTTTGTCTGACGTTCGAGGCGCTCGCGTTCTGCTTCTGCTGCCCTGCGCTTCTCTTCCTGCGCTATGCGCATTTCGATCTGCTGTTTGACTTCGTCGAGGCCGGTCGCGCCTGGTTTGATCTGAATGCAGGTCTGAAGAGTGCTTAAGGCTTCGGCCGGTGATTTTTCGATCAGGTCAGAGGTTCTGGCAAAATATTTCTGGTAGAGGTCGTCGCGGCTTTTCTCGACAAGATCGGCAGAGTCTGCGTATGTCGCCAGCTTGCCGAGTTGTTGCAGTATATCGTCAACTGGAGCCGGCGGAACTATGGCCTTTATCTGACCGGCAATGGTTTTGTCCAGGTCGTCACGTTCCTTTTTCAGCTCTTCAGATGTGCGCATGCTGGCGAGGCTCTCTTCAGCCAGTTTTATCTTGGTTTCGAGACCAGGCAGAACCGGGCAGGTGATTTTGGCTGAATTGAACAGCTCAATGGCCTTTTGCGGGTTGCTGACGATCCAGTTGTCGGCTTCTCTGGCGATTTTGTCGCCGAGCTTGCGACTAAAAGCATCTGCAGCCTCAGTGTCCCCAAGTTCCTGCACCTTCATAATGCGCTGACAGATAAGATCGGGGCTCTGGCCCGGTACGTAGTTTTCGATCGCAACGTCAAGAGCGGTTTTTAGAGTGCTCAGCATGGTTGCCTGAGCGAGTTCTTCTTCCTGCTTCTTTGCCAGCGTTTCGGCTTCTTCTATCTTTGCTGCCAAACCATCAGTATCTGGAAAATATGTTTGTAGATCACGATAATAAGCCAGTGACTTTTGTGGATGTGCGGCGAGAGACTGCTCGCCAAGATTGATGAAGCGTGCCTGCCAGGCTGCAGCTATTTCGGCGCTGGTGCTGGCCATGCCAATGGTTTCGAGTTCCTGCATTACGGTTTGCAGTTCGCGCGTGCCCGAGGCCGGTTCTAGTTTGTCAACCAGGGCCAGGGCCTGCTTGTTCAGGGTTTCAATGCGTGTGCGCAGGCGGTCGTATTTTTCCTTTTCCTGCTGCAGACGGGAAAGGGTCAGAGCTGATTTCGGGTTGGTCGGGTCGAGCGCGATCGCCTGACCGAAAAGCTTGATGGCAGTATCAAAATCTTTGCTGCTTTCGGCCTTTTCGGCGCTTTCGATCAGCGCCAGAGTCAGTTTTTGTCTGAGCTCAGGCGCATACTTTTTACCTTCATCGCTGCCGGCAAAGCGCTCGAATCGGCGACGCGCATCATCGAAGTCACGCGCTTCAATAAGTTTGATGATTTCGCCGGCTCTTTCGTCCGCGTTGCGGTCTCCTCCCAGCCCGAAATAATAGGCAGCACCGCCTGCGCCAATCAGAGCGGCGAGAATGGCGGGGAGCATATATTTTTTGCCGGCAGGAGGTTGCTCAGAGGCTTTAACCAGGCCGGAAAGCGAAGATATGCCAGAGCGCGAGGTCGAACGTCTGCCCGTTGTTGAATGTGGCATTGATTCTGGCGCATGTTCAACCAGCCAGGCTTCAAGCGTATCAATTACCTCGTTTTCTGAAGGTCGTGCTGCCGGGCTCTTGTCGAGCATACGCCTGACGAGGCCGACAATCGGAACCATAGTCATATCGGGAAGTGCAGCCTGAGCCGGCAAAGTCGCCTCGATATGTTTCATGGCGATATCCAGTTCCTGATTCTGCGAGCCTTCGGCTTTAAAGGGTACGGTGCCGAAAATGAGCTCCCAGAATATTATGCCGAGTGAATATATATCTGATTTTCCTGACAGATTGCGGCTTCCCGTGCATTGCTCAGGTGACATATACTCCGGCGTGCCCATGGTCATGCCAGTTTTGGTCAGGCTGCTCTGAGTCTTGGCAATGCCGAAGTCGAGAATTTTAACCAGCCCGGTCGGTGTAATGATGATGTTCGAAGGCTTGAGGTCGCGGTGCACAATATTGCGCTCGTGGCATGCCGCGATACCTTCGGCCAGCTGCAGCATCAGCGGAACCGCCTGCCGACTGTCTTTCTGAATAGCGCCTTTGAGCTGAGACAGTGGCTTGCCTTCAATGTATTCCATAACCAGGAAAGGACGGCTGCTGACTTTGTCGCGGCCTGAGGCATAGATGCCCATGACGTTGCGATGCCCTACCGTCGCAAGAGTCTGCCCTTCGTGAATAAAACGTTCGACCAGTGAGTTGTCACCTGATGTTCTGTCGTGCAGCACCTTGATGGCGACGACCCGATTCAGTGAAGTATCGAGAGCCTTATAGACCTTGCCCATGCCGCCGCTGCCAATTTCCTGCTGAATCTGGTAAATTTCTCCAATCGTTGCGGCTGAATCAGTCGAATGGTCGCTGCCCCCAGCATCGACGCGCAGACGGTTGAGAATCTGTTTGAGAAGCTCAAGAATTTCGGGAACTTCGGGGCGGTCATTCGGCTTTTTCGCCAGCATTTTTGCGACGAGCGATCTGAAGCTTTCGCCCTGCGGCAGCTGGGCGAACCCCGTGAAATCGGGGGTGTCGTTGAGGTGCATCAGGGCTATTGCCAGTGCCGGGTCGTCGGCATGCCCTTCGATGTTGAATGGCAACTTGCCGGTAAGCAGCTCGAAAAGCATGACGCCGGCTGCGTAAACGTCGGTCTTGGCGGTTATGTCTGCCTTGCCGAGGCACTGCTCAGGTGACATATAGTGGGGGGTGCCGATGGCCATACCGGTTCGCGTATGTCGCGTTGCGGTTTTGGCTATGCCGAAGTCGACGAGTTTCAGCTGACCTTCCTTGTTGATCAGAACGTTTTCGGGTTTCAGATCACGGTGTATGATGCCCTTTTGATGACAGGCATGAATGCCGCTGAACAGCTGAATAAAATGGTTTACCAGGCTGACCGGATCGGCCCTGAGGGTTTCTTTATGACTACCGAGACTTTTGCCATCGACGAATTCCATGACCAGGAACGGGACGCCGCCCTCTTCAACATCAGAGGCATAAACGTTAATTACCGCCGGGTGGTTAATTGTCGCCAGAATGCGGCCCTCATTGAGAAAGCGCTTGACTATCTCATCTTCTTTGGCCATTTCGGCAAGTAAAAACTTGATCGCCACTTCACGGCCGAGGTTGACATCGAGGGCACGGTAGACCTGCCCCATACCTCCGGCGCCGAGTCGCGACAATATTTTGTAATGCCTGCCGATTATCTGTTCTGGTTTGAACATGCCCGTTAATCTACGATATTGCGCCGGCAAAATCAAGCCTGACAAAACTCTGTTGAATATATAAAAAAAACTGTCAGAATCTCATTGTTATGATAAAATCTGGGCTATGGAAGAGAATATAAACACTCAGAGGCTCGAAAGCATCGCAAAAGAGCTCGATCGGCGGAAACAGGAACATCAGCAGGGCAGGGGACAGCGCCGAAAACTGCGTAAGTATCTGCGGCGCCTGCTGATGGTTGTGGCAGTAGCCTTTCTGGCACTGGCCAGCGTATTTTTCTTCAATTTTTTTCGGCTGAATTCAGACTTGATCGAGGGGCACATCAAGCAGGGCATCATTCCCAATCTGACGCAGGATCGCTTCAATCTGCAAATGGGCTCGGTTTCGGGCAATCTTCTGTACGGCGTTGAGATCGAAAACGTGCTGATTCAAAACCCGCATTTTGAGTCAGCGTCAACGGTTCTTACCGTTCCCAGGGTTTCGCTGAGCTATTCATTATTTGATATTCTTTTTGGTAAGCTTATTCTTCAGAAGGTTGTCGTTGATAACCCGGCTTTGAGCCTGCATCGCAACGAAAAGGGGCGTGGCAGCTGGGATTTCTCAGCCATAGCGCCAGTCGTTGCCACTGTCGACGAAACCCGCTGGCAGAAACAGGATCGCGCTCAGGTCCTGGCAGACCGATATCTGGCTGATATTCGCATCAATAATCTTTCGGTGCTGGTGCCAAACCCCGAGTTGTTGATCAGTGATGATTTTGCCGCGCGCATATTCAGACTTCCGGCCAAAACCTGGCAGTTGTCAGGTATCAACCTTTCTTTACGCAAATACCCGGCCGAAGAATTTTTTACTCATGTTTTGCGAGTTTCGTTGCCTGAAAGCCCTGATTTTATGCGGTTTCAGGTGACCAGACTCAAGAAAAACGGCAACTTCACCATTACTTTTGATGGACTCGGCCAGAACTACAATCTGGCGGTCGATAATATTGGTCAGGATGGCCGCAGGGTAAATCTATATGATGGCAGGCATCGCGGTCGCCTCAATCTCGAATGGGTCTGGGCGAGACAGAACATTGCGTTGCCCGAAAGAATTCGAGGCCTGAATGGAGTTTTGCAGATACCGCAATTCAATGATCTGGTTAAGGAGTGGTTACCAGAGGAATATAGCCTGGCCGGCAGTCTGCAGGCGAAGTTTGCCTGCCGCGACCAGCAGCCACTCTATGATGCGCAGGTCGAACTCGATATTGCCAGCGCCGAAGTGCGACTTCCTTATCTGCCGGTTATCGAAAATCTCGATGTCAAAGCCGCCAGTTCTGATCGAATCGCCAGAATCAGCCGGCTCGAATTCGACGCCGCCGGAATTCACAATCTCCACGCAGGCTGGCTGAATTATGCTGACGAAGCCAATATCAGTACCGCCATCGAATCTGACCTTGCCGGAGACAAAATGGCAGTGGCGGCAACCTGGTCGCGCCTGTTGCCAGGGTCGCATCAGCTGGCAGCGAAGTTGTCGCGTAACGCCGGCACTGCTGAAATAAGCTTTATCAGAACTGTCGATAACAAGGCAATCATTTACAGCGATTTCGATTTCAATGCTGGTATCGTAGAAAAGGGCAGCGTTTCTGGCATGTTACCGCTCAACCTGCTGCCGCCGCAGATGCGCGAACAGTTGCGGACTTACTTTTCCCGTGTCGATCTGCTTGGGCCTCTGCAGATAAGCACCGGGTTCTCCAGAATCGATGACTGGAAGAGCAGTCTGGTTATACTTGGTTTTGATGGTGCACGCATAATAAATCGCATCAACCCGAAAGATTACGTCGAACTGCGGGGTATGGCCGAACTCGCGTCGGGCACACTTACCTGCGATGATCTGCTGGCGAGTCTCGATAATCTCGCGATAAAAACCTCAGGGCACGCAGTGTTAACTGATACGGCCCCTTTTGTCAGCGATTATCAGGCTGAAGTGACGGTATCGACGACAGGCAATGGTGTCTTTGAAATCTCTTCAGAACGACTGCAGTCTTCGTTCGGTCTGGCGCACCGCCCTGATTTTGACCGCATCGAACTCATCGGTGACCGTCTTGCCAGTGCCCGCGTCGCTGCTGATGCCTCCGAAAACCGCATAGATCTCGACATCAAGAAGTTATTGTTCATCCGACACAAAAAAATGCTCTGGGCAGAGAATCTATTCGGTGCCCTGACAACCGACC
>JAKJFO010000069.1 GCA_022704885.1 Candidatus Rifleibacteriota bacterium
CCCGAACTGGGATATGGGCGGCAAAATCACCATCGATTCGGCAACTCTCATGAACAAAGGGCTCGAGATTATCGAGGCGCACTGGCTGTTCAAAACTGATTATGACGATATCGAAGTCGTCGTGCACCCGCAGTCGATTATTCACAGTCTCGTGGAATTCTCAGACGGCTCGATCATCGCTCAGCTCGGCTGGCCTGACATGCGTCTGCCTATCCAATACGCTCTCAGCTGGCCGCAGCGCTGGTCACCGCCGGTGCCTGCCCTCGACCTGGTGCGGGTTGGCAGCATGACTTTCGAAGAGCCTGATTTAACCCGTTTCGCCTGTCTGGCTTATGCCATCGAGGCCGGCCGTGCCGGCGGCATCATGCCGTGCGTGCTCAATGCCGCCAACGAAGTCGCTGTCGCGGCATTTCTCAAACGTCAGATCGGGTTTGCAGAAATTCCGGCGCTGATTCGCAAGACCATGGATGCATTCAAGAATCAGTCAGTGACAACTATTGGCCAGTTGCTCGACATCGATGCTCAGGCGCGCGAAAAGACTGCAGCAATTCTGACTAACGGAGTGAACTGATGCAGAATCTCAGAATCGGTATGGGTCATGATATTCATGGTCTGGTTTATGGCCGCGAACTCTGGCTGGGCGGCGTAAATATTCCATTCGATCGCGGTCTCAACGGGCATTCAGATGCCGATGCCCTGATCCACGCAATAATGGATGCGATGCTCGGCGCGCTTGCTCTCGGCGACATCGGCCAGCTTTTTCCCGATACCGATCCGGCTTACAGAGGTATTTCGTCGCTGAAACTGCTGGCCATGGTAGTCGAAAAAGTTGCCGAAACCGGCTACAAAGTCGGCAACCTCGACTGCATGATTCACTGTGAGGCGCCCAAAATAGCGCCGTATCGCGCAGCGATCATCGAGACTCTGGCAAAAGCCTTAAAAGTAGAGCAAAATCAGGTTTCGCTGAAAGCCGGAACCAACGAAAGTTTTGATGCCGTCGGCGAGGGGCTGGCAATAGCCTGCCAGGCAATTGTTCTGATGGTGCGGGAATAATCAGATCGGCGGTGGGGCCCCCGGGGGGCGCGGTGGTTCTACCATGGCCGGGGTATGTCCTTCGACTGCTATCCAGTTCATGTGCGAGTAGCCGACAATTCCGTTATACTTTATTTCAAAAAAGTCGCCGCGCATGCCGCCCACTTCGCATGGAGCTCCCGGCGGAATGACACCGCGAATAGTTCCCCATGGCTCAGAGCGGATCATGAGATCTTTATTACACACGCAAGTTCCAGGTTTGGAAGGATCGAAGTCGAGTTGATCAACGGGATCGACCACTGAGTCAAGATCTTTCAGTACTTTGGATACCTTGATTTTTGGCTGATTTGACGCCTGAGTGCCCAGAACCGGGGCTGAGGGGCGCAGCTGACTTTCGCCTTTTATCAGGCTTTTATCAATACCCGGGGGTAAGGCTGCCAGCTTTTCGATTATGGCGCCCAGCGTGGGTTCGTTCTTGAGGGCCTTTGCTATTTCAGCGGCTTCCTGTTTGTTGTCGGCGGCATTTTTAAGTTTGTCGTCAACCATTTTGTCAATCTCTGACTTTTTGCCAGGCTCGAACAGACCAGGATCATACTCGCCGAACGACACGGTAAATGTGAGTCTGGTGAAGTCGAGCATGTTGGGTATATATTTCTGACGCCAGTAAAACAGGCTCTTTCTATCGCCAATGCTGGTGCGAATCTTGACGTTGAAGGTGTATTCGCTGGTATCGTAATCTTCGACACAGAGGTCATAAGTGCCGCCAAACAGCTTCTGGTTCATTCTATATACCGGCGCCCCCTTGAAGAAGCGCTCGTCCCACTGTTTTTCACGCAATTCACTCAAGACTTCAACATTAACCGAGTAGGCCAGGTTGAGCGCATGCTGGGAATTGTTGAGATGCTGTAACTGGTCGTGGTGCGATGACTGCAGCTGCACCAGAGTCATGGTGAAAAACCCGATAGAAAGGGTCGCCATAAGTATCAGCGGAAAAATATAGCCTGATCTGCAGTGTTTCATGAGCATTCCTCCCTATCTGAGCACCTGGCCTGGAACAGCGTAACCAAGATAGTTGCCGCAGATGTCTATCATCTGGTTCAAGGTCATTTCGCGAATTCCATCAAATGAAGCGGCTGACCCTGACGTGATAACTATGGGTTCACCGTTTTCATTGGTTTTGCCGGTAGCGATAAAAATATGACCGTAAGGATTGCTGGAAGTAGCATCTGTATACATGATTGCGCCAGCCGGAGGCCTCTTGTCGGTCTTGATTTTGCCTGCCCTCTGCATGGCGTTGTATGAGGCTATGGCCGATTCATGCGCCAGCTCAGGAACTTCTCGGTTGTAGGCAGTGTTGACGAAAGCGAGACACCAGTCGTTCCAGGCTTTTGGGTCATCGCAGATCTTTTTGCCGTTGTTGACATTGAGACCTCTGCCGCTGCCGCCATCGAGCTGGTCCTGGGCCCAGGTCACAGCACCGACAGCAGTGCCGTTGCCTGAAGGTTGCCCGACGACCGACAGATCGGGATCTGGAACGCCCGGATCGGGGTCAGGCAAATTTTCTTTGAATGATGCGATCTCGGCGAACAGTTGAAAAACCAGATCGCAGACGAAGTAGCGATCTTTGAGACGGTTGTTTTGCACGAATTTGCGTTCCTGCGCCGCCAGGCGCATTATCGACTGATCTTTGTCGGCGAAGAATTTTTCGAGAGTGTCGAGCAGGCGGGAATACTCGGCCCGGATAATGCTGCGTGCATCGCCGCTTTCAAAAACCCCTTCGCAGAAGTCGGTGCTGACCATCAGCAGGCGATGCATGCTCAGGCTCTTTTCGATCATCAGGCGCTGACTGCGCAGCGAAGTCGAACTTTTCATCTGTTCGCGATATCTGCTTGCGGCCTCGTTAACCGAGATCAGAAAAATCTGGCGTAGTTTGTCGACTGCAAAGCCTGAGCGCCTGATAAAAACCTGCAGCCTTGTTTTGTTGCGAAGGTTCATGGAGTCGATCATGTTCATGTCACGGTTTACCCGCTCGATTTCGGGCTTCAGGTACAGCATGAGATCGAGAATATTGCGGGAAATGTTGAAATATATCTCGGTAGCCTGATGAAATTTGTCTGAATCGGGAGCGTGCGGTTCGCCGGCAAGTTGTTCGGCTTTGGCGAACGATTCGGTAAAATCTTTGTCTCTTAGAAGGTTGGAGACCGAAAAATAGATTCTGCCCGTTGAAAGAGCGACTTCACGTGCGCCAGGAGAGCTGATGATGCTGCCGAGGCTTTTGTCTTTTTCTTCAAAGAAGCGCTCGACTAGCTTCTTTTCGAGCCTGGCTTCGGGAAACGCAAAAGTAGAGTGAGGTTCTTTGCGAATTACACTTCCAGGAAAATTGCAGAAAAAGTTGAATTTGCCGGCACCGGTCGATGCTTTCCAGGCAAAGGCGGTATTGAGCTTGAAATGCGGCTTGGAAGCTTTCTCAGAATCAATATTGAGCATAAAGTCTTTTGAGAACATTCTATACAGGTGTGGATGCTGCTCTTCTGTGATTTCGGGCGTCTTGAAGAAGACTGTCTGTCCGTCAGTAACCGGCGTGTTGAAGTTGAGGCTCTGACCGCTTTCATCGACGAGTCCGAGGGCTTCGATGCCATAGAGGTTGATGTCTGTCTCCTGAAAGCATGATTCAACAACCTTGGCGGCCATGATCGAGGCAATGAAATGTTCAGAATAATATTCAGTTTTTTTGCGTGAAGACTGCATCGACTGCAGATAAATGACCAGAACGCCACCTAGAATGAACATGCCAATAGTGATTTCGAGGAGGGTAAAGCCCTTGCGTTTTTTCATCTTACGTCTCCTGAATTCATCAGCGAGCCTTCGGTGATTGTCTGGTAACTTTTGCCGGCTCTTTTGAACGCGAAGGTGATCGTCAGAGATCTGGCATTGGCGAGACGGAAGCTGATGTCGCTTATGTCAGAGCAGAGGAGATCCAGGTTGTCGGGGTCGTGTACGGGTGATGACATGTCGAAGGTTTTGCTGACAGCCTTGTAGCGATAAAGGTCATAGATGTTTTCGCCTTCATTTTTGGTCAGGTCTTTGTTCAGCATCGGAAATATCGCGACCGTGTTGTTCTCAAAATCGCTGAATACCAGAACGGGCGCTTGCTCTGACAGGTCGGGTACAATGAATTCTGTACCCGATCTGATTTCTCTGAGCACCTTGTTTACCCCGGTCACTATGGTGTTCTGCATCTGCAGTCCTTCGATCAAAGTCGTCTGCGCTTTGTTGGACTGAAAATAGAACCTGAAAATCATTATCGAAAGCAACGAAACAAGACCCACTACAACTGAAATCTCGGCCAGAGTGAAGCCACTCCGGGTTTTGACACTGTTGTGTGTTTTGTACATAAACCATCTCTGCAAAAACTTTTTCATCTTCGTTCTCTATAATTATATACTTTTGATCAGTATGGCGCCAGAAAGACTCTACAGTATTCCTGTACCGATCTCTATATACTCTATATTCACTGAAAAGTTTTTTTAATTCACACATGTAAGTTTTTTTAAAGGTTGGAACATGTAAAAAAATGTGGATTCTGCGACTTCGCTGCGCTCGCGCAGAAATGACAACATCCGGGGATTGCTGCATAACTTGCGTGCAAATTGCATTGGGTTATAAAATCTGCTAGTATCAGGTGAGGGGAGAAAGAATGAAGCCGGATAAAAGAACGTCGAACCTTTTCATCGCCGGAGGCTACTGTCTGGTAGCTATTATCATTCTACTGAATTATCTGAGCCAGGCAGAAATCAAAGAAAAAGCATCTGTCAAAGCGGGTGAACAGCATTCAGCACCTGTTGACGAAAGTGCTCTGGCCCGTCAGCTTAAAGAAGAAAAGCGCGTTAACATGGAGATGCGCGAAATGCTTACCAGGTTGCAGGGTCTCATTTCTGAACCGGGCCGGGCAGCTTATCAGCAGAACGAGGCGTCAGTATTTCAGGCACAGGGTAAATACGAGATTCCTGAGATCAACTATGACCTGCTGGAAGCCGACAGACCGCGAAGTAATCCCTTCATTCCCGGTAAGAATCCTTTTGCCGCCCCTACCAGAAAAGCAGAAACGACTGTCGTCAGTCAAGGACTTGGTACAAACCTGCGCAGCGACCCGCGCCTGCCTTATATCATCAGCGGCTCAGGGCTGCGTTCAGCCTTCTTGTCAAATTTCTGACACCAGCTCAGCATTAAGTTTACCGGCTCGTCTGCTGCCTGCTGTCGGGTTATGCAATTTCTTTTATGATTTGCCGGTAAGGTCTTGGCCGAAGTGTGCCGATATTGTTCACAGAGACTTAAAAGACACTAAGGAGCACACGACCAATGAGGCAAACTGTAAGATCCGCAGGACTACTGTCGCTGTTTCTGCTGAATCTCACGTCCCTTTCGGCGGCGCCGCTGCTGCGGGGCTATTTCATCGAGCAATTACCTGCGGGCAGCACACAGACTCTACCACAGGGCAAAGGGCTGGTTCTCGCACACGTTTTAAACGACAGTGAAGAGAATATCCGGCCTGGCAGCTATCAGGTGGGCGTCGAGATCGAGAGCGCCGGTAAAACACGCAAATACGCTCTCAAGCCTGCTGATACCATTACTGCCGGTGGCCTCAAGACTTTTCGAATGGCGGTGCCGGTAAGCGAAAACGACAAGAAAACCGCTTCCTTCAGAGTGTTCAGCAACATTGGTGGCAACACCGTGTGGTCAGATAAATACTCGTTCATGCAGGGTGTCCAGACCGCCGGCAAGGGCAAAATAACCACGCTTTATACCGAGGCGCCGCCAGAACCCTCTGCTGTCATGCCTCCTAAAGAGATTCCTTTCGAGAACGAAAAGACCGCCAAAAAAGTGGCTGAACTCGAAAAAGCAGTTAAAAAAGTCAGCAAGGCTCCTGTTGCAAAAGCTCCGATCGTAGCCAAGGCTCCGGCTGCTGTCGTGGCTGAAAAGACTGAACCGGCTGTTCCGGCCAGACAGATTGACATGTCAGAATTCAAAAAATTGCGCACCATCGATGAAGAGCTGGTGATCTACGTGATCAAGCAGGGCGACACTCTCAAATCGATTGCCGAAAAATATTATGGCCAGGCTGCCAAAGAACGCACTATCGCAGATCTGAACTTTATCGAGAAGCCTTCTTCAATAAAGGTTGGCGAAGAGATTATCGTCGATGTCAAGCCGTTGGGCAAATCTGAACAGGTTACCAGTTCTCTTGCCAAAACCGGGCGACTGCCAGACCCCTCACTTGCCGGTGCAAAAACCTATACCATCCGCAAAGGTGACACTCTGGGCAAAATAGCGCGTGAACAGATGGGCAGCGGCACAAGCTCTGCTGTCAACAACCTGATCAAGGCCAATCCTGGCCTGAATGCCAATAATCTCAAAATTGGCGAAATCCTGGTCATTCCGGATACAAAGGGAGATAAAGCCTGATGATGCCCAACACGATCTCAACCAGAACCAGAGCCGAAAAATCTCCTCTTATCAAGGTTGAAAGCCGAGGCGAGCAGAGCTTCACCTTTCAGATCAAGGGAAAAGCCTTTCAGCAGGGGTATCTCTTTCTGAACCCGCAGATGAAAGAATTCTTTCCTTTCACTGAAGATCTCAGCTCGATTACCTTTATCGACGACGATGATGTCATCCATTCCGCTATTTACCACAAAATGCGCGGCTACATGGTCTGTCTGACCTTTAACGAGTGGTGGACCAAAAAAGGAGTTAACGAAGGCGACAGCGTCAGCATCGAAGTTGTCGACCAGGCGCGGCGCACTTATCGGCTGAGACTGCTGAACGGCTGTGATGCTGCTCCTGAGGCCAGCAAGGAAACCATCGACATTCGAATCTCTTCGTTCGTCGATCAGTCGATCAGTTACAGTTCTCATAATCTCGAAGTTCTCAGGCGCATTGTCAAAGGCGAATTCTCGCCATATCGTGAGACCAGTCTGGTGCAGCTTGGTGAGGAACTGGCGGCCGGCAGGTCGACAGAAGACGAGTTGTTGTCGCTGAAAACCTGCTTTGGCGTCAATACCTATTTTCACCAGATTCAGACGGCAAAAATGGTCATCGAAAAACTCAATGGCCGCGCTCTTCTCGCCGATGAAGTCGGTCTTGGCAAAACCATCGAAGCCGGCCTGGTTCTCAAGGAATATCTGTTGCGCGGCATGGTCAGAAAAGTTCTCATTCTTACCCCAGCTTCGCTGATCACACAGTGGCAGCAGGAACTCAAGACCAAGTTCGATCTTTCCTTCAAGAATCATCTCGAAATCAACGACTGGGACGACAGCGACCTTGTCATCGCCTCGCTCGACACCGCCAAAAGCCAGAAAAACCAGACAACCGTGCAGCAGATAAAATACGATCTGCTCATCGTCGACGAAGCGCACAAGCTGAAGAACAAGAAGACCAAGAACTGGAAGTTCGTGAACTCGATCAACACCAAGTATCTGCTCATGCTTACAGCAACCCCGATACAGAACGACATGATCGAGCTGTTCAATCTGATTTCGATTCTCAAACCCGGGCATCTCTCTACAGTTCAGAAGTTCAAAGACGACTTTCTGGCCGAACGCGACAAACGCCTGCCCAAAAACTCGGTCAAACTCAGACAGATGCTGTCTGAAATCATGATCCGCCATCGCCGCGCCGATACTCTGATCAAGTTTCCGCAGCGCTTCGTTCATACGCACAGTATCGATCTCAATGCCGACGAAGCCGAACTTTATCGTGAACTGACCGACTTTATCCGCAAGCGCTATTTCACTCTGCCGACCCACAAGAACCCGCGCGGAATCAACCGGCTTACCCTGATTCTGCTGCAGAAACTCATGGGCAGCTCGACGCAGGCGCTGGCAAAAGCGCTTGGCAAAATGATTTCGAGCAATTTCTACAAGGATGACTTCGATCAGAATCTCAAAAAACTCTATGACATGGCGAAGAACATCAAATCTTCGCGCAAGGGCCAGGTTCTGATGGAAATCGTCAGAAGCCTCAATGAAAAAGTGATCATATTTACCCAGTTCCGCGGCACCCAGGACTACATTGTTCAGATGCTCAGAGACGAGGGTTACTCTGTCGCCGTTTTCAATGGCCAGATGTCACAGGCTGAAAAAGACAAGTGCATCGAAGATTTCAGAAATGAAAAGCAGATTCTGGTTTCGACCGAGTCTGGCGGCGAAGGCCGCAACCTGCAGTTCTGTAAAATTCTGGTGAACTTCGACCTGCCCTGGAACCCGATGCGCATCGAACAGCGCATAGGTCGTATTCATCGCCTTGGCCAGAATGATGACGTGCATATCATCAATCTCAGCGCGCGCGATACCATCGAATCTTATGTTCTCGAACTGCTCGATAAGAAGATCAACCTGTTCAGACTGATCATCGGTGAACTCGAAATGATTCTCGGCAATATGCATTCGAAGAGAACCCTCGAACAGATCATCATCGATATCGTCACCATGTCTCCCAACCAGGATGCAATGCGCCGCAAATTCAAGACTCTCGGCAACAAGCTTGAAAAAGCTCTGCAGACACACAACGAAATCAACAAGGCCCAGGAGGAAATATTCAATGGAGAATAAGATCAAGGAACTGGTATTTTCTTTCCTGGAAATGGTTGGCATGAAAGGGCGCGAAGTCGAGCCGGGAATCTGGGCTGCCCGGGTGCCTGAGAGCGAACAGGCTTTCTTCAATGGTTTCGAAACCTTGCGCTTTACTTACGATCGTGAGGTTGCCGAGCAGCATCGCGATCTCGAACTGATCTGCGAAGGCTCTTTCCTGCTGCGCAAAATTATCGAGCGTCTCGCTGAAATTCCCAAGGCCAGTCGTCTTTACTCGGTCAACCCGCCTGAAGTAGAACCGGCAGGCCTCGATGGCGGGCTTCGCGTGATTTCTGACAAGGTCTATTATCGTCCGAGGGTTGTATTTAATTTCAAAGTACAGTATGAATGTGATCAGAGGCGAGAAAAACTCTATTCTCTGGTTGCCGATACCGCTACCGGTGTCGCCAGTGTTGAAGAAGGACTGTATACTATAGATCTGAAGCAGTTTTCAGAAACTCCGCAGCCTGATATAAAAATAGAGGAATCTGGTGTCGACATTCTGCGTTTGTATCTGGAGTCGTGCAAAAAACTTGAAGAGTCGCTGAACGAAGAAATCTCGGAACTGCGTGAATGGGGCGATGAGCAATGCAGCGAAAATCTGAAAGTTTTTGAAGCATATCTTGATGAACAGAAGCAGGAACTGCTAAAAAAGAAAGAGAACGTCTGTTTCCATCTGTATTTCTTCCAGAAAGAGGAAGAAATCGACCGGCTCATTGACAATCTTGAAGAAGAGCGCAAAAGAAAGCTGGATGAGCTTCGCGAAAAATTTTCGCTGCGGGTCAATATCAGCCTGATCAATGCTGTCGTTCTCTGTATTCCGACCATCGGGGTGATTGCGCCCAAAAAGAAGCGCAGTGTCAGCAGAAACATCGGTGCCAGCGCGCTTGGTTCTTCTGCAGGATTGGCGGTCCGGTCAGCCATTCAGTAGCTTTGGAGGGTTGACATGTTTTTCAAGCACATAGTTATCGGGTTCATTATTCTGGGCATACTGGGATACATGTTCGGCGATCATGTCTTTTATTTTCAGGGCAACCTGATGATGAGATGGCAATACCCGCTGCCGGCCTACGAAGCCTATGAGCGCATCGTCCGTTATTACCCCAACAGTGGCTACGTAACCGAAGCGAGGGTAATGATGAAAGCTTTGCGAGAGCGAAGCCGCGATCTCAACAAATATATCGAGCAGAAGGAATCAGAGCTCAAGAAGATCCAGGATGAACGCCAGAAAAAGCAGTCATTTCATTAACAAGGCGGACTGAGTTGCCAGCAGTAAAGCAGAAAGAAAACCTTTCACCTCTTCAGCACCGCCTGCATGAGATTATATTTGAGGCTGAAACTCCGGCTGGCAGGTTGTTTGACCTTGTACTGATCGTATTCATTCTTGCCAGTGTTGCCAGTGTAATGCTTGAAAGTGTGCAATCGATCCGCCTTGAATATTCAGCGTTGTTTGACATTCTCGAATGGGCGTTTACGGCAGTATTCACGGTTGAATACATTGCGCGACTTTATTGTGTTTCAAGGCCGTTTGCCTATGCCCGAAGCTTTTACGGCATTATCGATCTGATGGCGGTTCTTCCAGGTTACCTGGGGTTACTGCTGCCGGGCGCACAATATTTTTCGGTTGTGCGCATTTTCAGAGTGCTGCGGGTGTTTCGTATTCTCAAGCTTGCACACTATCTCGATGAAGCAGATCTTCTGTTCAATTCACTAATCGCCAGTCGCAAGCGTATTACGGTTTTTCTGCTGGGTGTTCTCACTCTGATCGTCTTCGTCGGTTCGATAATGTATGTCATCGAAGGCGAAGAGAACGGATTTACCAGCATTCCAGTCAGTATATACTGGGCCGTGGTCACATTGACTACAGTCGGTTATGGTGACATTTCTCCGAAAACCCCTTTGGGACAGGCATTTTCTGTACTGATAATGATCATGGGTTATGGTATCATCGCCATTCCAACCGGCATTGTTACCCATGAAATGGCTCGTCAAAGCCGGGTCGTTTCTACCCGGGCCTGCCCGGCCTGTGGCTCAGACGGGCATGATGAGACTGCCTCATATTGCAAAAACTGCGGTGCGGCCTTTAACTGAATTACGGTTGCCTCTCTGCTTTCGCTGTGGTATGTATTATCTACCCCAGCCGGAGAGGAAAGAACATGTCAATCACTTATAAATTCAGTTGCCTGCTGTGTTTATTGCTTTTTTTTGCGGTAAGTCCTGCTTTTGCTCTCAAGCTCTGCCCGACCTGCCAGAAGGAATTTGCCGACAGCGTAAATTTCTGCCCGCATGATGGCGCGAAACTCGAGCCGGTTGCTGGAGCGAAGCTCACCACGATCGAGCTGAAAGATCTGCCGGCTGGAGCTGTTGTCAAAGTTAACGACGTCGTTCAGAGTGGCAGTCGTGTTGAGTTGCAGATTGGCCGCGATTATGTCGTGGATGTCGCATCGGAAGGCTTTCAAACCGGTAGAATCAAGGTGCGGCCGGTATCATCCGAGCTTTTTGAACTGTCTCTGCGTCTCGAAAAACTCAGCCCCGAAGCGATAAGACAGGCCAAAATCGCCGAAATCGCCAACAGCCATGAAAAAGATATGGTCGAGATCAAGGGGGGCATTTACGTTCTCGGCAGTGAGCGTGGCAATTATGATGAAAGGCCTCTGCGCAAGGTGCAGTTGCCGACCTACTGGATCGACCGTCACGAAGTAACCTGCGCTCAATATCAGAGGTTTCTCGAAGATGTGCGCAAACGCGGGCATCTCTGGTGCCATTCGAGCGAACCGGCTCATAAAGACCACACGCCATATCATACTTACGCCTGGGCGCTCAGATTCAGCTGGGTCGGTGGTCAGCCTCCGCGCGCCATGGGTGATCATCCTGTCGTACTGGTAGACTGGTATGATGCCTATGCTTACGCAAAATGGGCCGGCAAGAGGTTGCCGACCGAAGACGAGTGGGAAGCAGCCGCTCGTGGTGGCGATGGCCGCGAATACCCCTGGGGCAACACTTTTTCGCAGGACCGCTGCAATATCGGCGATCAGCCGCTTGCTGTCGGCAGCTTTCCTGATGGTGCCTCGCCCTGGGGAGTGTTTGATATGTCCGGCAACGCCGCCGAATGGACTGCAACCGCATATGAACCGCGCCCGGCTGATTCAAAGCTGTTTACCGGGCGTTATGGTCTGCCCATTATCAGAGGCGGATCATGGGACGACAATTCGAAGACCTGCCGCTCTGCTGCCCGTGATGTGCGCCGTTCTCCACTTTACCGCAGCACCACCGTCGGGTTTCGCTGCGTTTCTGATCACGAACCCTGGCTGCTCGAGCCCGGCAAAAAGTAACTGGCAAGAGTTAATACAAAAAGCCCGCCTGATAATTCAGGCGGGCTTTTTGTATGCGCGTTCAGGTCGTTATTTCATGCATTCCATGGTGTCCTGGGCAATTACCAGTTCTTCGTTGGTAGGAATAACCAGAACCTTGACCTTTGAGTCGGGCGTGGTGATGTCGCCTTCGGCGCCGCGCCAGGTCTTTTCATTCTTTTCGAGGTCGAGATTGATGCCGAGCCACGACATTTCGCGATGTACTATGCTTCTGACGATCGGGCTGTTTTCACCGACGCCGGCAGTCCAGACCACTGCGTCACAACCGTTGAGCACGGCCATATAAGCACCTATATACTTTTTGATGCGATGTGAGTAGACGTCGAGGGCGAGATTGGCTCTATCACTCTTTTTCGGCCAGTCCTCTTCGAGATCGCGCAGATCGCTCGAAATCTGGCTGATGCCGAGCACACCAGAATGCTTGTTGAGCAGGTTGTCCATTTCTGAGATCGTCAGCTCATACTGCTTCATGATATGCAGAATCAGAGCCGGATCGAGGTCGCCGCATCTTGTTCCCATGGCGAGGCCTTCGAGAGGGGTGTGCCCCATCGAGGTGTCGAGCGACTTGCCTTTATCTATGGCGCAGATCGAGCATCCGTTGCCGAGATGAACGGTGATCAGCTTGAGCTGGTCAAGAGGCTTGCCAAGAAGTTTGGCAGCCCGGGCGGCAACGTAACGATGGCTGGTGCCATGAAAGCCGTAGCGTCTGATGCGGTGCTTCTCATAAAACATGTAAGGAATCGCATAGATATAGGCTTCAGGTTTCATCGTCTGATGGAAAGCGGTGTCGAAAACCGCTACCTGTTTTATTGTCGGCAATATTTCCTCGACTGCTTCGACACCTTTAAGGTTGGGCGGGTTGTGCAGAGGCGCAAATACTATACAGTCATGAATCGCCTTCTTGACTTCACTGTCGATGAGTACGCTGCTGCTGAACTTGTCGCCACCATGCACAACGCGATGGCCGACGGCGTCGAGTTCCTTGAGGCTGCTGATGACCGCATCCTCACCAGTCGTGAGAAGTTCGAAAATTTTGGCAATGCCGATCTTGTGATCGAGAACATCGCAATCGTAAACTTTTTTCTTGCCGTCATCGCCCTTGCGATAATCGATGGTTGAACCGGCCATACCGACACGTTGAACCAGGCCTTTGGCGAGAACCGTGGTTGTCGTCATGTCGAAGAGCTGATACTTGATTGAAGATGAGCCGCAGTTTAATACCAATACTTTCATTATGTTTCTCCCTGTTACCTGACGCCTGCCTGTGACAGTTGTTCGACTTTGAGCCCGCTGTTTTCTGCGCGCATGCCATCGTCGCCGTAGCGATAAAAACCACGATTGCTCTTAACGCCTTTGTAGCCGGCTCTTGTCATTTTCTTGAGAAGCTTGGCGGGCAGGTAGCTCTGATCGAAGGTTTCTGTATACAGATTTTCGAGATAGAACACCACGGTGTCGATACCGATTTTGTCGGCGAGGGCCAGCGGGCCGGCATTGAGGCCGAACCCGAGTTTCATCGCTGTGTCAATCTGCTCGCAGGGTGCGATGCCTTCTTCGAGAACCTTGACCGCCTGATTGATCATGGGCAGTATGATGCGGGTAGTCACAAATCCGGGGCAGTCATATACGCTGATTACTGTTTTGCGCATCATGTTGGCGAATCTGATTGCCGCTTGATAGGTTGCATCATCAGTCATGAGCCCACGTGAGATTTCGACGAGCGGAACTTTGACGATCGGGCTCTGAAAGTGCATGGCGATAGTGCGCTGAGGATATTTGCATTCGGCGGCGATTTCTGTGATCGAAATTGTCGCAGAATTCGATGCCAGTATGGCTTCTGGTTTACACAGAGCATCGAGCTCTTTGAAAAGCTGGCGTTTGACTTCAAGGGTTTCCTTGAGAGTTTCGATGACCAGCCAGCCTTTAGCGGCTTCGCCGATCTGGGTAGAACCTTTGATTCGGCTCATGATTGCACGTTTTTCACTCGATGTGAGTCCCCAGCGTGCAATTTCGGCGTCAAGGGATGCTTCGACCCGGGCAATGCCTTTTTTGAGTTTCTCTTCAGAGTGATCGACCAGAATGACTTCGCATCCGGCGGTTGCTACTGCCTGAACGAGTTCCTGCCCGAGGGTGGCGGCTCCGTACACTACGACAATTTTTTGGCTCATTTATTTTCTCCCGCAATTTTCTGGGTTATGTACCAATCATTCATTCTGAAACATGCCAGAATAGCAATGAAGGGGTACCCTGTCAAGTTCTTAAAATAACCAGAGCAGGGCAATTGCACTATAGTTGGTTAAGCTATGGATACTGGGACTGCTTTTCGTGCAGGATGACAAAAAGAAGAGATTCCCCGATATCGCAATTTAATGTTGATACTGGTTTTACAACGAACCGGGGATTGCTGAAAACTGAAAAGATTTCTGAACTTCTGCCATGAAAAAAAGCTCCCCGCGTTGGCGGGGAGCCTCTGTGGCATCACTATACAGGATCAGCGTTCGTTATGAATCTGTTTGAAGCGGTTGCGAACTGCCTGCACTTTGTTAACCTGTTCTCTGGTGAGAATGGTGCGGTATGGGTCGCGCAGAACGTTGGTTCCGCAATGGATTTCGCCCATTGAAGTGTGATAGGGAGTGTCATCGACGAAGTGTACTTTGTTGCCCTGAGCCTTCAGGCGAGCTTCGATGGCTTTGTCGAAAGAGGGGATGCGAGTTGCCGGCACGATCAAATGGTCACGTACGACCAGCAGATTGACGACTCCGGGTAGGAATGCACAGCAGCGTCTCGGGCTGGTAGTGCCCGAACCTTCGAAAAGAGTCGGCCACGATACTTCTTCGAAATCACGATTGTAATCTTTTGAAGTATTGCGGATAAACTGTTTCATGCGGCCGACATTATCTTCGATAATGTCATTGATTGCATAGTTGAGAGCGATGAAGTCGCCTTCGCGGGTGCCTTTGCCGGCAGTCGGATCATCGAGCTGGGCGACAAGAAGTTTTTTGACCTTGAGCAAAAAGTCTCGGTCATAACCACTGATCTGTGCCAGGTCTGAATCTGGAGAGTTCCTGATCAGTTCGAAAGCATAGGCAGTGTCGGCTCTGACCACTGAGTAGCCACCTGGGGCCCACGCGGTAGGAATGAACATGACATATTCGTCGATGTGTCCAACTGTGAGCCATGAAGTATCGCCAAGGAACATGCGGTTTTTGTAACCATTGTCTTCGAAAAACTTTTTGCACGGGCCGGTGATGGTGCTGCCGGCGACCATGATGTCGTCAAACGGCGCTACTTCGAGATTTCCGCCGTAATCACCATGTGACTGGGCCCCCGACGGGTTTTTAAAATATACCAGATCCCACATGTCGGCGAGAACGCCAGGCAGTCTTGCCAGGCCGCGGCCGCGGTTAGAGTCGAATACGGCCGAAACGAGCTTGCCAGAGTCTTTTAGTTCAGCGGCGCAGATTTCCATGCAGTCCTGCATCCAGATGTCAGAACTGGAGAATTTTGAGTTTACTTCTACGTATTTTGCTGCTTCCTGGGCTGATATGCCAAGTGCAGAAATTGGGTCACCGCCGCCAGAAATGATGTGCAGTTTGACAATGTCGTCACCACTGAGCTGGCTGCTTTCGTTGATGTACTTGATTACGTTGTAGAGGTCTTTAACGAATTTCTGGGTGTTGTAGGCAGAAACCACCAGGACCTTGTTGGGAAGGTGGTTGTTATTGACGAGTTTGATTCGGCTGACTTCACTCAGCGGGGGGGCGGCAAACAATGTACCGCTATAACATACCGATAAAAGCACGAAAAGACAAAGACTATGACGCCAGTTCATTCTCATTACTCTCCTCCTTGGCTCATTACACACTTATTGTCCAGCGTTATCAATGAATACATGAACAAATTATACACTCTGATCTGATTTTTTCAAAGGGGGGCACAGCAGTTTTTTTTCAACGTAATTCTCAAAAACATTAATCATCAGGTTGCAGGTGAGTTATCAGCTCGTGCTGTTGCAGTTGCTGCAGGGCCTGATGCAGCAGCTGGCGACAACGTTCGCGCGAGATATCGAGTCTTCTGCCGATCTCGGCGAGGCTGAGCTGTTCTTTGGCAAATCCGTAAAAATTGGTCACCACATAGCGCAACCTCTCTGGAAGTTCTTCTATCGCTTTTTGTACCGCTTCGTTTTTGAGATTCTCAAGTGCCTGCTCTTCTGGCGAAAGGTTTTTTTTATCGGCGAGATAGTATTCAAGTGTACCTTCTTCGTCGTCTTCGCCGGTTTTAGCATAAATTGATACCGGCGTCTGGGTGATATTAAGAACGCTGAGAATCTTTTCTTCATCGAGTCCTGCCAGTTTGGACAATTCTTTAAGACTGGGAGGGCGCTGGAACTGGTTTTCGAATTCCTGAATCTGTCGGCGCAATTTATGTGCAACGGTCAGCAGATGATGCGGAATTTTGAGGGCAGAACCCTGGTTTGCTACGGCTTTTTGCATGTAATAGCGTACCCAGTAGGCGGCATAGGTCGAAAAGCGGTAGCCGAGTGTGTAGTCGAATTTGGCGATAGCTTTGATCAGGCCGATGTTGCCTTCCTGAATCAGATCCATGATGCCGAGACTGCCACCAGAAAACTTTTTGGCGATACGCAATACCAGCTTGAGGTTAGCCATCAGAAACACTTCTGAGGCATCGCGATCACCGGCAATCTTCTTGGCCAGTTCCAGCTCTTCTTTTCGAGTAAGCGGCTTTCTGGCCAGTTCGGCAAGATAGATGTCGACAAGAGTGTTGCGCTTGATGCGGTCGGCGGTGACAATCTTGAGCTTTTTCTTTTCAATTATGTCTTCGAACAGACCCTCGTGCAGAATGCCGATGTCCCAGCCCTTTTTTACGAAACACTCATCGCAGACTCGGCTGGTGCAGGTTATCTGCTGCTTTTCTTCAGCGCTGCGCCGCGAAAAAAACCTGAAGCATTGAATTATCTGCTGCTGCCTGACCGGGCAGTCTGGATTCGGGCAGTCGATCAGTTCATGACAGAAACGAAATCCTTTCTGACCGACCTGCTTGTCTTCTTCTTCTTTAGAGCTCTCTTCCGCAACCGGAATGAGTTCAAGTCCGGCTGAGATGTCTTCGTTGCTTTCATCAGGCACTTCTGTATCGACTGGCGCAGTTTCGCCTGTTGTCACTTCTGCTGTAACAGTCTTTTCATCATGACTGACAGTCTCAGGAGGCTCCTTGATTTCGGGGGGCATTGCGGCGGGTTCTTCTGCCGGCATGAGACTCTCGGGAGTTGGATCAGGCACTTCGGGGAACATGGCTTCATTGATAAGCCCGATTTCCCAGCCGAGGCGATAATTGCAGCGATCGCAGGGCGCATAGGGGCAATCTTCATTTGTTATCGGGTGTTGCAGCTTCTGTTCGAGAAATACCCAGCAGCGCATGATCTGATGTCTCTGCACGGGACAGTCATATCTTGGACATCTATGCGCTTCATAACAGTACATTCAGTGCTTCATTTTCCCGATTCTTTTGGCAGAAGCCAGATTCCTGCAAATATCAGGGCTGCTCCGACGAACCCCGCATAAGAAAGCGACTCACCGAGCCAGAGCCAGCCGATGACAACTCCCCCCAGCGGCTGGGCGTAGAGTGTTACCGCCATGACACCGGCGTCGGTGAATTTCAGAATAATGTTCCAGAGGACAAAAGCCAGAGCGTTACAGATTACGCCCAGATACATTATTGCAATTAGTGACTCTCTTGTAAAGTTTATCGGCCAGATTTTCCTCAATTCACAATAGACGATCGGGGCAAGTAATATTGCTCCGATGAAAAAGCTGAAGGCAGTGGCTCTGACAGCGCCTGTTCTCTGTGCGACAGGCTTCATGAGAATTGAATATACGGCAAAGAGAAAGGTCGAGACGATGACCATAAGGTCGCCGAGAAACTCGCCTGAACTGCTGATTTCTGCGATCAGCTGGCCTGGCGATTTATCGCCGAGCATTAAAACGAGCGCTCCGATGATAGATAACAGGGTCGCCCAGACTGTTTTGCGGCTCAGGTGTTCTTTAAGAAAAATGACCGCCAGGATGATTGTAAATACCGGCTCAAGCGAGGCAGCAATCGAAGTCTTGGTTGAGGAGGTCATGGTCAACCCCTGATTTAGAAGCAGGTTCGATATTGCGAGGCCAAAAGCTCCGATTAGAAACAGATTGAGCCAGTCCTGAGCCGAGATCGCGCTTTTTTTGCGACCAGGCAGAAGCACCAGGAAGAGTCCGCCCAGAAAAAACCTCATGAATGCAAGTGTCGATGGTGGAACGACATCGAGAGCATACTTGGCTACCGCGTAAGAGGCGCCCCAGCATAAATTTATCACCAGCAGAATGATCAATGCGCTGCCGGCAGAAAGTTTGTACTGGTGCTGAGATTCTTCTGCCGTCATATAATCTGGGGCTGAAGCGCTGATTCCTCTTCGGTTATTTTCAAAAATACCTCTTCGAGGTTATTGCCCGGCAGGCTGGCCCGTCGCTGCAATTCAGCCATGTTGCCGAGAGCGACTATGTCGCCCTGTCTGATGATTGCAATCCGGTTGCAGAGATCCTGGGCTACCGATAGAGTATGAGTGGTGAGAAAAACCGTTTTGCCTTCTGCAATCAGTCTTTTGAAAAAGTTCTTGGCGAGTTTAACGCTTTTGGGGTCAAGGCCTACTGTGGGTTCATCGACTACGAAAATCTCAGGATCGTGCAGTAT
>JAKJFO010000006.1:0-25047 GCA_022704885.1 Candidatus Rifleibacteriota bacterium
CACCTCACCCGGAACCTCTACCCCGCCGGTAGCTGCGGGCTCCCTGCAAAAGCGTATCGTGACCGAGGCGCGCAAGCTTATCGGCAGCACTGCTTTCAGAACCGCCGATGTCGGCTATGGCAATCTTGCCTGCGCCAAGGTCGTTACCACAGCTCTCAAGAACGCCGGCGCTCTGAGCAAAGTGCATCTAAACGTCAGATCAACCGTTGCCGACCTCAAGTCGAAGGGCTGGAAAGAAGTCAAGGTGCCGCCATTCGCAGAAGGCGACGTCATCACCTGGAAGACCTATGACTACACCGGTGACGGAGTCAAAGACCCTGACACCCATGTCGGTATAATTGTAAAAGAAGGCAACAGCTATATGGCGATGAACAACTCTTCGCGACTGCGCACGCCAAGGCTGTCTGAACCATATTCAATCGGCCCGGTCACCAGAGTTCTCAGAAAGGTTTGATATCTGAATGAGTCGTAGTAAGTTCATTGCGCTTTTTATAGTATGTTTTCTCGCCATAATCTGCACAGCATCAGCCCAGTCATGGAGCCTTGCTTATGGCGCCGGCCGCGACCAGGTAGCGTTCTATAACTCGACCAGTCCCGGCTTTACAGAAGACGCGCCTTATGGGCCGCTGGCATTCAGAGTGGTCAAAGACCAGCTCTGGGTTCTGGATTCTGTTGGTGGCCGAATTCTCGGCATTGGCAGCAAAAACGAGGTTAAGACCGAAGTCAGAATTACCGGTTTGCCCAAAAATGTTCTTCTCGAAGATTTCGCTCTCGTCGCCGGTTCTTCGGGCAATCCTGAGACTGCATGGGTCGCCGATGCTGCTGAATGCAGCATTCGCAAGCTTTCTCTGGCCAATGGCCGCGAACTGGTAAAAATTGGCGGAAACGGCAGCGAAAGCGGCAAATTTCTGCAGATCAGCCAGCTCGAGGTCGATCGTGGCGGCCGTTTATATGTCTGCGACATCGGTCGTCAGATCGTAGCCGTGTTCACGCCTTATGGTGAACTGATACGAGAAATGCCCTGTCAGCGCAGTGGCTTTGCTCTGGACCCCGCCGGGAATCTGCATCTGCTCGACTATCAGGAAAACTTCGGCTACATGCACCGCGTCTATTCAAACAAAGGGCAGTTGTTGAAAACCCTTCACATCGGCATGCGCAACTTTCAGAATCCGAAGGTTCAGGGCGTCAGTGCCCAGGGTGGTCTGCTGGTGTCGTTCGTACCCGAAAACGGATTCGAGGGCAGGCTAAAGCTGTTCGAATTCGCTGCTGACGCTTCGGTTCTGCGCCGCGGCGAGCTGCCACCTGTCAGATCTATGAACCGGTTTTTCGCCATGTCTGAAAAGAACTTCTGGCTGGCCGCAGCTGATTTTGCCGCCGCCCCGGCCGGGCAGTTCAGCGTAAAGAGTTTCGACTGGGATGTGAAATGATGATCAATAAAGCACTGTTAGCCATATCTCTGATTGTTTGTCTGCTCGTCACAGCGCACCACTTATCTGCTCAGACGCAGGTTGAGGCCGAACAGCTGTTTAAACTGCCTCTGTCTGCCGATTCTGGCATTCTCGGCATGCGGGTTGCCGGTAACAAGGTGTTTGTCGTCAACACTGTCGGGCGCTTCGTCAGATACGATCTCGAAACCCGTGAGGCCCTGAATGGCCGCGCTCCAGCTGAGAAGATTATCGACTTCGACGTTGTACTCGGTCAACTGGTATATCTCGATGGCGAAGGCAAAATTGCCGGTAGAACCCGCCCGACATGGCCGGATCAGAGCTATGCCGCCTGTCGCATCGATGTCAGTACCGAAGGTTTGCTTCTTTCTGGCGGTGCCCGCGCGGTTTTTCTCGACAAGAACGCCACCGAGCCTTTTTACATCAATGATCTGGCGATGGTTCGCCCGATCGACAACGGTTACCTGTGGGCGATGCAGATGCGCAACCGCAATGGCCGCTGGAATGCCGATCTCTATGATTCTTTCGGCAACCTGATGCACGAAGTATATGAATTTTCAGACGCATTCGATCCATCGGGTCTTGAAATCGGCCCCATTGGCCCGGAAGGCGAACTGCTGGTGTCGGCGATCGAAAACAACGTGCGCAAGCTCTCGCTGATCGCCAGCAACGGCTACATGTTCTGGAAGATGGATGGCCCGCCAAAGCGTTTTCCGCGCGACATCGCCTTCGACAGCCAGGGCAACATGCTTGTACTCGAAGTCAAAAACCAGGATGTCTGGCTGACGCGTTGGAAACTCACGCATCCTGAAGGCTGAACCAGACCTGGTTCAATCTCTCGGGTAAAGAAAAAACTCCTCGCGCTGTGCTGCGAATTCAGCAGAGCCGGCGCTGCTCTCTGAGATAATTACATCAGGCTTCTCGCCGGCGAGAAGCCCTTTTCTTATGCGGTCGGTGCCGGCAAGATAATCGATGAACGGGTGTTCGAGATTCGGCCGGTCAGTGAATTCGACGAGGCCCGGGTGTGACTGCATGAGCGACCATAGCGCGGCAACGCCGGTATATACAGAATCTGTTATCGGCTGTTCGCAGGTAAGCCTGATGCCATGGCAGGTTTCACCCGTGAATTTGCTGAATGTCGGCACGAAACTGGTGGTGGTTGCCTTAACCTGCTCCGACAGAAGAGGCCTGATGCATTCGAGCCAGCTGTCGGCATTTATGCCGGGTGCCCCAAGATTGCGGAAAGGGTAGTCGCTGCCGCGTCCTTCTGAGATGTTGGTGCCTTCGAACAGACATGTGCCCGGATACAATAGTGCAGTAGCGACGTTCGGCATGCTTGGCGAGGGTTTGAACCACGGAAAATCGAGGCTTTCGAACCTGGTTGGGCAGCGGTAATCTTCACAACATGTGATCGAAAGCTGGTTTTTCATGCCGTTTCTGGTATGCCACCATTTTGCCAGCTCTCCGGGGGTGAGCCCGTAGCGAAGAGCTATCGGCAGATGCCCGACGAAAGACGAAAAGCCGGTCTGCAGCATTGGACCTTCTACCGTTTTACCGCCCATGACATCCGGCCGGTCAAACACAATGACCGGCAGACCGGCTTCGTTTGCGGCGTCAAGAATGTTGCGCAGCGTCGAAATGTACGTGTAAAAACGAACTCCGAGATCCTGTATGTCGTAAATCAGCAGATCAAGGTCTTTGAGCAGCTCGCCAGATGGCTTTTTGTTTGGTCCATAAAGGCTGATGATGTCGACTTCCAGGCTGTTCTCGCGGCTGTTAGCGACATGCTCGCCATCAGGAGCGTCAGAGCTGAAGCCATGCTCAGGGGTGAATATTCGTGCCAGCAGATAACGGTTGTCTTCGGCAAGCAGATTGACGAGGTGGCGGCCTTGGCGGTTGCGCCCGGTGAAGTTGGTGACGGCGGCAACCCGCAGTTTTTTTTGCAGGAGCGGGTTTTCAAAAAAAACTTCGATACCTGGCTTAAACATTCTGGTCGAACATCCTCAATGCTTCAGAAATCAGATACAGTGAACCTGTTATCAACATGGTGCCGGCGTTCTTCCGACACGATTCTGCAGCGGCCTTCAGCGTGTCGAACCATTGCCAGCCCAGCGGTTCGAGAGTGCCGGCAAATTCTTCACGGGTCAGGGCACGATTGCAGCGGGGTGGCACAAAGCAAAGATTGTGCCCGAATCTGGCCAGTCGAGCGCCCATTTCAGTGAGCGGCTTGTCCTGCAGTGCGCCAAATATTATGCTCAGTGGCCCGGCCGGAGGAAACTTCTCGAGATACTGCGCGAGAGTCTCGATTCCTTCAGCGTTGTGGGCGCCATCGAGCAGAATCGGGGGTTGGCCGGGAATCCATTGCAGTCGCCCGGGCCAACGGGCTTTACCTATACCTTCGGCAACCGCAGAGGCAGGAATGTCGAAGCCGTTTTTGCGCAGCTGCTCGATGAGTGCAAGCGTGATGGCAAGGTTTTCGAGCTGGTGTTCACCTGGCAGAGACAGGAATACCGGTTCGCTGACATCTGGTATTTTGAGCAGATGACCGTCGGCACGGCTTTCGAGCTGTTCAAAGTGATCCTGCTGCCGGCATTTAATCAGCGGGCTCTGGTTTTGTCTGCAGACATTTTCGAATTCGGCAAGAATTTCGGGTTCTTTTTCGCCGGTGATCAGAGGTCTCTTTTTTCTGACAATACCGAGCTTTTCGTGGGCTATCGCGATTTTGCCGGTGCCGAGGTATTCCTGATGGTCGGTGCCGATGTTGGTGATTACCGATACTTCAGGGTTCGTCGCGTTAGTGGCATCAAAGCGGCCGCCGAGGCCTACTTCGATAATGGCGAGGTCAAGGTCGTTCTCGCGAAAAGCCCAGAAAGCCAGGCCGGCAACCGTCTCAAAAAAACTGGCGGGGCCGAGAGAAGCTTCTTTGTCGAGGACTTTGCAGACTTCCTGCATCTTTTTTACGCCGTTGATCCAGTATTTGTCGGCGAGAGGGCGCGCTGCTATCTTGGCACGTTCTCGAATATCGACGAGATGCGGCGAAGTCAGGCTGCCGGTCACGTAATCCGGGCAGCATGCCATGATCGATTCAGTAACGGCAGTTACCGAACCTTTGCCGTTTGTGCCGCCGATGAGAACGCATGCGTAGTCCTGATGAGGATTTTCAAGCTCCTCGAGTATGAACTTTATGCGGTCCAGGCCATAGGGGCCGGTGCGCACACCACGCTGAAACAGCCAGGCAACAGCTTCTGATATTTTCATGGTCAACTTCCCATTGTATGTCATTTAATGCGAATTTCGGGCGCCGCCACAATATAGCAGAAGCATTGCCGCAAAAAAAGAGATTTGTTGTTCAATCTCATTCGAACTCTTGAAAGTGTCGATGAAAATGGTGTACTCTGATAACAGGATGGTGCATTAAATGGTTTTAAACAGTCCTGAACCCGATGAACTTTATGATCCGAGTGAAGATGAAGATTCCGAGACAGTTACTCAGAAGGTAATTGGCTGGCTCTGGTTCTTCTTTAAACTGGGTTTTGTCTTAACGCTGATCGCGATAATCATTGTTACCGGCGCGGTAATCGGTATCGTTAAAGGGTTTTCGGAGAAGATTCCGATCATCTCAGACAGCTCTTATCGACCGAACCTGACTTCTCAGGTGTTTGACAGCAAAGGTCGTCTGCTGGCAAAGCTGCACGCCGAGGAAAACCGCACCAGAATTCTCTCTGCCAAAGAAATCCCGGCGCACATGAAGCATGCTGTCGTCGCTATCGAAGATGAGCGTTTCTACAGTCATTATGGCATAGATATCGTCGGTATCACGCGTGCCATGATCAAGAACGTTCAGGCCGGCCGAGTCGTTCAGGGGGCTTCAACCCTGACTCAGCAGCTGGTCAAGAACGCCTTTCTTACCAGCGAAAAGACTTTCAAGCGCAAGGCTATCGAAGCCATGATGGCTTTTCAGATCGAACGCAGATATTCAAAAGAAGAGATTCTGACTCTTTATCTGAACGAAATCTATTTCGGTCATGGCGCTTATGGCCTGGCAGCCGCTGCCGAGATCTACTTTGGCAAAGATCCTATGGAACTGACGATCTCTGAATGCGCAATGCTCGCCGGCATACCCAAGAGTCCGGTAGCCTATTCTCCGATCAGAAATCCGAAAAACAACGAAGTTCGCCGGTCTACCGTTCTCGCCAAGATGGTTGAACTCGGCTTCATATCGCCGGCTGAATATGAAGAGGCCAAAAATGTCATTCCCAAGGTTCGCGAACTGGAGGTTCAGGAGTTCAAGGCGCCGTATTTCGTTACCTACGTCCGCGATCAGTTGCTCGAAAAGTATGGCGCAAACCTGGTCTACAATGGTGGCTTGAAAATTTATACCACCCTCGATTACGACATGCAGGAATATGCCGAAGTCGCAATGGCTTCAGCACCTATTTTCAAGGAATATCCTATCGAAAAATATCCGGGTATGAATGGCTCGCTTGTCTGCATCGACCCGAAAAATGGTCATATCAAGGCGATGTATGGTGGCAGAAGTTTTGAGCAATCGCAGTTCAACCGCGTTACCCAGGCTTATCGCCAGCCCGGATCGTCGTTCAAGCCTTTTGTTTATGCAGCTGCTCTCGAAGAAGGAATGCTGCCCAGTGACACCGTGGTTGACGAATACATTGCCTACACCAATCCCTGGACCCGCAAGGTCTGGGCGCCCAAAAACTACGATCATAAGCATCATGGCCCGGTTACCTTGATGAGAGCGCTTTGCCGCAGCTTCAACATTCCGGCCGTAAAGCTTATTGACCGCCTGACACCGGCAAAAGTCATCAGATTCGCCAAGCGTCTGGGTATTACTGCCCAGATGGAGCCGAACCTTTCACTGGCCCTGGGTTCTGGTCAGTTCACCCCTCTTGAAATGGCTACAAGCTACGGTGTTTTTGCCAACATGGGCATTCTTTGTCGGCCGCTTTCGATTCTCAAAGTCGAAGATCGCGACGGCAATATTCTCGAAGAAAATCTGCCGCGCGCCAAGGAAGTCATGAAAGCGGTGAACGCTGCGATGATCTGTGACATGCTGCGAACAGCGGTCGAGCGCGGAACTGGTGCCAGGGCAAAGATCCCCGGCAAGGCCGTCGCCGGCAAAACAGGCACGACCAACGACTATGTCGATGCCTGGTTCAATGGTATGTCACCTGACCTGGTGACCATCGTGCAGTTTGGTTTCGACATGCCACGCACGCTCGGGAATGGCAAAGCTGGTGGCGCGGTCGCCGGCCCGCCCTGGAAGGCATTCATGGAAAAAGCTCTGGCTAATTATCCTAACAAGGATTTTCCGGTTCCTGACGGCGCCGTTCGAGCCCGCGTCTGCATGAGCAGTGGTAAGCTCGCGTCTAAAGGCTGTCCGGGTGGTGATATTGTCAGTCAGATCTTTCCAATAGAATCACAGCCTCTCACCGAGTGTCGCCATGGTTCGGGTGTTTATGCTCAGAGCTCCGGCGCCGCCGGCGAAGTTGAAGACATGAGTCCGCAGCAGGCCGAAGGCAGCTTCCTGCCTGATCCTGACTTTTTCCACAGCAATTATCAAACTGGGGCAGTGGCAGACGCCAGGCCGCCGCAGGTTGTCAAACCCCCGACAGTTCAGGGCGAATGGATCTCACGTGACAACCCGGATCGTGCCGTACTGCAGCGCTGGGGTGCCGATCGCCAGATTCCTGCTGACGCTTTTCTCGATGAAAGCCTGGCTGATGCCCCGGCAGTAGAAGAAGACGAACCGGCTCCGGTCAGAGAGCCGGGAGTGGTGATAAATCCTCCCGGAGTCGAATTTCGCGACAGCTATCACTGAAACCAGATGCAGATACAGCAAAGCCCCTGCCGCAATGCCGCGACAGGGGCTTTTCTATGTCTTCAGATGTCATTATTTTATGGCGACGTCGTTCTTTTCGTCCCTGACTTCAAAACTTGTCTCGGCAATTACCATGACATCCCTTGCGTAATCGAGAAGTTGACCGGTAGTCAGGCTGTCATTGATGCCAAAAACTTCTTCCTCGCGCGCGATGTTCATGCCCAGTGATGTGAGAGCATTTGCCGGCACGGTTAGGAAATGAAAGCGCGGAATATCATTGTATTTGCTGTCCTGAGAGAAATCACGGTATTGAAAATCGAGCAGATCGGAGAGAAAGTGAAACAGAATTATCGTTGTACTCCCTCTTGTCATACTTTTGCTTTTTGAGAAATTATGCAGAGCTTTGGCATAGTAGCCGGCAGATTCAGCCGGCAGCCTGGTCGCTCCTGCATTGATAGCGACGGGACGCAGATGTCTGATCAGAAGATCGACAACCTGCGTCAGATCTGCCAGGCCGGCTTTGCGATTCGGGTCGAGTTCGCGTCGCAGTTCGCTAAGTTCGGCTTCGAAACTCAGGGCAAATGGCTGCATGAATTCGCCGGTCAAATGGATGTTCTGTTCTTCAGTCAGAGAGGTCGCAGGCTGGAGTTCCAGGTCTGAGCGCATGCCCATCGAGCCGAATGCGAAAAGAGCCAGCATGCCGCCAAAAGCAGCGCCAGCAGCAAACTTTCGTATTCTGATCTTTTGAATGAAGCTGATGTGGCGATTGATCATCTGCTGCAGGCGCAGCTTCAATGTCATTGCCTGGCCGCACCCTCCGCAGAATCGAGAGGTTGGAATATTGTAGTGCCCGCAGCCGTTACACCTGGTGCGCAAAGTATAGGCGCATTGCATGCATCTGCCGGTGCTGTCGAGTTTTCCGTTATCGCATCTCGGACAAAGAGAAAACATTTTAACTGCCTCGTATTAAGAATCGATGTTCTATACATCGGCAGGCTGCTGACTCGATAATACAAAAAAAACCGCCTTGCGGCGGCTTTTTTCAGTAACGACGGGCAGGTGTTTTTTTAGGTGGTGGCGGATCTTCGAAATCCTCATCGAAATCAGGGAATGGGCGCCTTTCTGGGGCTGGAGCTTCGCCGTCAGGGCGTCTGCCTCTGGCCGGGGCGGCAGAGCGGTTGTATGGCCTGCGGTCGCCCATTGGCGGTCTCAATGCCGGCAGCGCGCTTATATAAATGATCGATGACTTGTAAACAACTTCGACTTTGTCTTTGAATGAAAGCGAGATTGAGAACTGGTCATAAGCTTTGAGTTTACCGCGCAAAACCGATCCGGTTTCGAGTATCACCTCGACCTTCATGTGCTTTTTACGGGCCTGTGACAAGAACTGGTTCTGTACCTGTGATTTGTATTGAGACATTCTCAATCTCCTGAGGTTTTGTAATCCAGCCTATATTAACTGTTTTCAGCCAAAATTACAACAGCCGATTTATTATCCGGCGATTGCCTTCGTCTTGGTCTGCAGATCCTGCAGCAGACCGTCGATCTTTTTGGCTTCCTGGGCTGAATCTTCTGCGAGTTTTTTCATTTCGGCTGCGACGACCGAAAAGGCGCGGCCGGCTTCTCCGACGCGGGCTGCTTCGATAGAGGCGTTGAGTGACAGCAGGTTGCTCTTGCGCGCAATTTTGGTGATGACTCTGATGACGTCTTCCATTTTATTGGTCGAAGCTTCGAGTTCTTTAAGGTGAACATTGGTGGCACGCAGTCGCTCAGTCGTGAGCTTGAGAATCTGAAAGGCGATTTCAGGCACGTTGGCCAGCAGGTTACGAAAGTCATCTTTGGTAAGAATCAGAAATGAACAGTCCTGAACCGTGGCAATCGATGCCGATCTCGGTTGTTCGTCGATAATGGCCATGTCGCCGATCACCGCGCCCTTGCCGAGTGTTACCAGCACCGAGTCGATGCCGGCACTGTTGCGTTTGAGAATGTTGATCTTGCCGCTTTTGACTATGTAAAGGGCATCGCCCTTGTCGCCTTCCTTGAAGACCGTGGTCTTAGCGGGATACGCCTGCTCGATGGTGACCGCCGCAAGATCGAGCAGTGCCTTCTCGGAGAGGCTTTTGAACAGCCCAACCTGCTGAAGAAATTGAATTTTTTCAATACTGGATTCGGAGGCCATGTAATCCTTCTATGCGGTCAGATGAATATATATCGTAACATCGTTGGAATATTGTGTCAATCGGCGTCTGGCGAAGAATTCATTAGCATTGCCAGAAACTAATTTATGCCGAGAAGAATTCATGACCTGTCTGCAGCACTACATCAGGGTTTCGCTCGTTGCATAGGGCGTGGCGCAGTCTGGCAGCGTTTGCGTGGCTTTTAAGGTAGCCGAAAAGGTGGACTCTGAAGAGCGGTACCGCCGTCGGCCCATGTTCCATCAGCATGTCGACGAGATGATGCCGAAAAATTTTCCATTGAATGTTGCGGTCGAGATAGAATTCGTGCCCCTGCAGCTGCGAAAACAGCCATGGTTTACCGACGCAGCCTCTGCCGATCATGAAACCGTCGCATCCGGTGAGCTCATACAGCTGTTTTACATGTTCTGGAGCAGAGATGTCGCCGTTTGCAATGAATGGCACCTGACCGCAGATCTCTTTTATTCCCTGCAGATGATGCCACTGTGCTGTGCCTGAATAACCAGCCTGTCTGGTTCTGGCGTGCACAGTTACCGCTTCGGCGCCTGCATCGATGACTGTTTTGACAAAATCATGCACGTTTATGCTGCTTTCGCTCCAGCCGATACGGCACTTTATGGTAACCGGAAGTTTGACTGCCTGTTTTACCGACCTGATGATGCGGGCTGCCAGCTCTGGAGTTTTCATCAATGCCGATCCGGCACCGGTTTTGACAACTTTGGGCACCGGGCAGCCCATGTTGAGATCGATGGCGTCACAGATCTGCAGTTCTTCGATAAATGCCGCAGCCCGAGCCATCAGCTGCGGATCGGCACCAAAAAGTTGCACTGCGTATGGTCTCGACTGGCCCTGAAATCTGACCATGTCGATGGTCTGCCGGCTTTTCATAGTAATCGCTTTGGCGCTGGCGAGTTCTGAAACGGTGAATCCGGCACCCAGTCGGGCACAGAGAAGCCTGAATGAGCCATCGGTTACCCCGGCCATCGGTGCCAGCACCAGGTTGTTTGGCAGCGTCAGGTTGCCGATCTGCAGCGGTTTGATAAGAGAATCTGCTCTGACCGGGGTCTGCAGCGCAGGGTTAAATGGAGATGCAGGATTTTCGAGCCAATCAGGCCTGGTCTGCAGAGATGGCATCAGGCCTGTTCTTTGTCGGCAATACTGTCATCGTAAATGAATGAGCAGTTGCGGCCGCGCTCCTTACATTCATACAGGGCCATGTCAGCCTTTTTGATCAACACGCTCTTGACGCTTGCGTGGTCGGGGAATGTGGCAATACCGAGTGACACGGTAACTTTGAGTGCCTGCTCCTGTCCTTGAAAGTCATGGGCTTCGATGGTTTTGCGAAGGCGTTCGGCAACGAGGTGAGCGCCCTTAGCATCGGTTTCCGGCAAAATGATGACAAATTCTTCGCCGCCGTAGCGGGCTGGAATATCAACGGTTTCGCGAACCGTCTGTTTGACAAGCTTGGCAACCTCGATCAACACGATGTCACCCTGCTGGTGACCGTAGGTGTCGTTGAATTTCTTGAAGTGGTCGATGTCGAACAGTATGAGCGAACAGGCGGTATGATAACGTCTTGCCCGCACCATTTCTTCTTCGAGGCGGCCCTGGAAGTAGCGGTGAATGAAGAGCTTGGTGAGACCATCGGTAATCGCGAGTTCGTACAGTCTTGCATGTTCGACAGCCATCGCGGCCTGTTGTGCCAGAGCTTCGAGCAGACGTTGGTCAGCTTCGGTGAAGGGTTCGTCGTTGAGCTTGTTAACACCGTTGATAACGCCGGTTACCCGGTCTTTGATCTTGAGCGGAACCGAAATCAGATTGTTGATACTCTTTTCAAATTCGGCTGTGGTGTCGAAACTCTTGAACAGAGGGTCTTTGTGCCCTTCGTTTACGATGATGCTGTTGCCGGTTTTAAGAACTGTACCGGCGACACCTTCGCCAGACTTGATTCTGATTGCTGTCTGCGGCGTTGATGCTGTGTTGGCACTCTCGGCGCCGAACACGATTTTGGTCTCGAGTTCGTCGGTACCCATTCCTGTCTGCAGCATTATCGAACAGCGCTGGGCTCGAATTGCTTTGCCGGCCATCTCGAGAATCTGCTTGATCAGCTTGTCGGTGTCACTCTGGAAGTTCATCGCCTGACTGGCTTTAAACAGCGTTTCGATTTCGAAAATCTTGCGATCGAGAGCCTGATTATTAGCTTCCAGGGCATCGAGCATCTCGTTGAAGCGATGGGCGAGGGTGCCAATTTCATCATTTGATGACGATTTGATGCGGTAGCTCAGGTCGCCGCTTTCGATTGCCTGGGTGCCTTCGATCAGATTGTCAAGCCCTTTGGTGATAACCTTTGCCATGATGATAGACAGAATGATCCCGGCCAGCAGGCCCAGCATGGCGATCAGGTAAATATGATGCCGGCTCACTTCTTTGGCATCAGTCAGACGGTCGAAGCTGAAGCGCAGAATGACCGTTCCGAATTTCGAGGTGCCTACCTTGATCGGCGAAATATAATCGACGAACTGACCGTCATCTGAGAGAACACGTTGCGGAGTCTCATACTTCTCGATCTTCTTGCGCATGGGCTCGGCAATGAGCTCGCCCAGAAGGCTTTCGGTGCTGTTCTTAAGGCGATGTGCCAGATATTTGCCATCGATATCAAGGATAGCGATTTCCTGTATATCCTGGCCGCCGACGATAATTCTTTCGGTGTAGGGAACGAGTGATTCGTAGGCCTGGCTGATGATCGGGTCCTGGCAGGCGATCGCAAGCGTCGAAGACAAAAGCAGACCGGATTCATCCATTGAAGTCGTCAGCAGTGATTCTTCTCTGAGAGAGGTATTTATCGAGTTCATGATGATGATCAGCCCGACCAGCAGGGCGATGCCGATGATGAACTTGATTTTGATCGAGAATTTGATGACGTGTTCGACTTTATTCACAATGGTTTCCGGTCGGTGAAATGCTATTGATGATCTTCGAGAAGCTTCTGGACTTTTTCGATATAATCGTAGTCAGTGTTTCTGGCTGGCAGAAACCCTTGCACATCGGTCAGGTCATCGAGAATTTCCTTGCCTTCAGGTGTTTTCACGTTCAGTTCAAGCAGCGCCTGTTTGATCTTTTCGATCAGGTCTGGTGGCAGGCTCTTTCGCACAACTATCGGCTCATTAGAAATATCCTGAGTGGTTGCAAGTATGGTCAGCTCATCCATTTTGGCTTTGTCGCGCAAGGTGTTGCGGGCATCGTCATAGCAGGCGCCGGCATCGTATTTGCCGAGCAGAACGTTGAGCACGACTGCGTCGTGTTTGTTCAGAAAAGCGGTTTCTTCAGCAAAATCCTTTTTTACATCGATACCTGCTTCGACCAGAAGGGCTTTCGGAAAAATATAGCCGGAAGCTGATTCGGGCTCGACCCAGGCGAATTTTTTGCCCTTGAGGTCTTTGAGACTGCGAATGCCGCTGTCCTGACGGGCAATGATGATGCCGCGGTAAGAGGTCGTGCCGAATCTTATCGGCTTTACCAGCAGCTCTATTTCAGGGTTTTTGCGAGCTTCGACCGAGGTCATCGTTGCCAGCCATGCGATATCGATTTTGCCTTCGATCAGAAGGCTCATGATTTCTGCGTAATTCGATGCGGTTTGCAGGCGAACCTGTTTGACGCCAAGCTTTTTCGTCAGATATTCGAGAAACTTGTTGTGTTTGTGAACCATCGCCGTTGAGTTGGTAAAAGGTATGCGGCCAAGCTTGAGAACAGTATTGGCGTAAGGTGAGCTCGATGCCGGTTCTCCGCCTGTGGGCTGCTGAGAGGGGCGTACCTCGGTCTGTGATGGCTGTTTGTCAGTTGCTGGTTTTTCTTGTCCAGAATCGCCGCATCCGTGAAGGAACAGTATCAAAGCAATGGCCAGCAGTAAGAAAACAGGAATTGATTTCTTCCCCATCAGAGTTTCTCCCTTATGACAGAACTATCAGATATGTATACCATAAACCTTTTTTCAAAGGCTACTACTTGTTTGAGCAAAAACCGCATATTGCCAAAAAAATACTCTGCATCAGCGTTTTTGTCGCTGTTTTGGCCTGAGAGGAATTTCGAGAGAAAATTCAATTTCTGAAGGTGTGGCACTGCTGATCAATATCAGATGCACGATGTCTTCAAGAAAGGTCAGGTTAGTAATCGGCGGAATACCCTGAGATGCCAGCGCAGGAGATTGCAGAAGCTTCTGCAGCTGCGAATTGAAATCATCGGTGCGAATTTTCCAGAATCTTTTGAATTTGCCAGACATTTCAACGGGTTGTTTTGTACCGGCTTCGACATTTTTCAGATGGGTCAGTTCATTGGCCAGATTGTTCCGGGACGAAGCGATTACCAGAAATCTGCCATAGAGTCCGGCATACACTGCAGCCTGTGGCAGCATGAAATAACTCAATTTGACCATTGGATATTCACCTTCGATCGGATGCACGAAGATGCCTGTCTGCTGGCAAAGCTGTTTGAATTTGTCGAGATTGTTTCTCAGTCTGTCGATGTCGGGCACGGGTGCGACGAATCTGATGTCTGGAATACCACCATCACCAGTGGGTTCGAGGTTGACATAAAGGATGCTCTCACGTGCCGTATTTGCCAGAATATCTTTTTCGAAATCGATACCGGCTGAGGCTACCATGTCGAGAACTGTCGCTGATTGGGGAACGGCTGCCAGTTCCTTATATGCTTCGGCCGGGTTTTCGATCGGATGGGTCTGGCAAAAGAACATCAGGGCGTCATGGTTAATGAATCGGCCGATACTGATATCGTGCTCGACTTTATCATTGCCGAGAAGGCTCTTTTCAGAGATGACTCTTAACTTGCCAAAGCAGCCATTGGCAGAAATGACGAGAGCTCCTGCCATATAGTCTGACGCATCTAGAATAGGCATCAATTCTTTTTGGGCTCGTTCGATGGCTGCTGTTTTACCAGGATTGGTGCCAGATGCTACCGCTGAACTTGCGATGGCCTGCTTGAGAGAAGCGCTTTCGCAGATCAGCCTGATGGTGATAGCCTGCGACGCAGGTTGGCACGCGTTTATCAGCTCCTGCAATATGGCTTCATGTTTTTTCAACATTTCAGCGGCGGTGTTTTTCTGTTCGTCGGACAATTGAGTTTCGGTGAGCGGTCTGAGAAATTCCGGGGCCCCGATGAGCCTGGCGTCGAACAGCGAGGCAGCCAGCAAAGAGACCTTACTTGGTGTCCATTGGGTGTTGAGAGAACGGCCTAGCCGGCGAAGAATTTCGACAGGGTTGTTACCGGGCTCATTGAGAAAATCTTCAGCGCGGTCGATCTGATAGGCAATGACGACCGGCATATCAGACGGTTTTGCGAAATTCTGACAGCAGAACAAGGTTAAAAATAGAACTACGAGAATAAAAGTCCTGCGAAATTTCATTACCATACCTCCGGTTTGACGGCACAGGTTTATTTTACCTGACAAACTAGCAGCACTTGCCTGTGAATGCAACAGGCATTATTGCATGAACTGCCGTGCCGCTTGAAAAATTGCATCATTTTCTGAGATAATTTCGTATATAATGTTAGAATTGTTTAAATTGCCTGAAAAGATAAGTGAGTCGAAAATGAGAATTGCAGACCGGCGTGGCTTCATTCTTTACATCGTCATTACCGTGCTGCTTGGCCTGGCCATAATGGCTTTTGCGCTGAATACCTTCAAAACCGGTGCCGTAACCCAGTTGTCAAGAAACGTCGACCAGAATCGACTGGCTTTGCTAGCGCAGTCGGCCAACTCGGAAGTGATAGCCATGCTCAAAAGTCAGGTGAATCTGAACCCTTCAAGCCAGACCTTCGCCAAGTTTCGCAGCGTTTTTCCGACGGCCGGATCGCCACCGCCAGCTTTGCCCGTCACTGTCGATCTCATCTCGAATTTTGAACCGCAGAAGACGGTGCAGCTGGCAAAGGTTGGCTACAATCTCAAGATCCGCAGCAGCGCAGTGTTGACCGTTTTCCGCCGGTCATCGCTGAACTCGATGTCAGCCTATAACGGCTATATAGATGTAATTTCGAAAGCCTGGCGGGAAGGGGCCGGCGAGATAACCATGGAAGCGCACGAGCGCCGCGACGTTCGGTTGATCGACCTTCGCCATACACTCGACAAATATGCTCTTTTCGTTAAAAATTACAGTAACGACTATAACAATACCAGTCGCAGACTGATTGTCGATGGCATCAAGAACGTCGGTACGCATGATATTTCACGCATATTCATCGGTACCGACAACTACCCGACCTGCGTTGACCCGAGAAAAGATCTCTGGTTTGATATCTATTATGATGACCACAAAGATCTGCAGGGCTTTGCCCAGATTTTTGGCGGCAACAACCTTAAGGAGTTTCCTCTCGCTGCCGAAACTCCGGCTGATTACCCCAAGTTCAACCGGCTTTTCTTCGAGAGCAACAAACCTTTTACCTCACTCGGAGGGGTAAGCGTTGGCATGTTTGTCATGAACAAACAGGTAACCAATGAGTATGAGCGTGTAATCAATTTTGCGGCCGATGCCTGCATGACTGCTGCCGGGGTAGCTACCGAGCCCTACCGGGTTGCCGCCGCGCTCAAAACCAAGTGCCAGAAGGCAATACAAAAGCTTGGTAATCCCAATGCCTATGCGCAGATGATGTGTCAGGACTTTGTCGACAAGGCAGCCGGAGGCAATTACGCCAATTGTGAAGAGTTCAAAAAGTTGCTGGTAACCTGCCAGCAGAACTGGACATATCGCTGGGGCTATACTGATGCCGCATCGCTCTGGAAAGTCGATACTCCCGGCCGCGCCCCCCAGGATTCGACAATGCCCGACCGCTATGCCGGCCTGTCGAATATCAGCATGGGCTCAGGTAACTATGGCCCATATATGTCTGAATATCGAGAGGTCAGCGGCGGCGCACAGTATAACCCCGAGCGCTGGCACGTCGGGGTGATGCAGCAGTTCTATGGTTCAGACAACGACACTCCTGTGTTAATAGAGGGTAAGGCTTATATGCGGTTTTTCAAGCTGGCATATCTTGATGAATTTACCGCAACCGTACCTTTTTTCAATCCGGCGCCGGTTAACATCAGGGTTATCACCAGCAAATATCTGCGTAAGGATAAAACCGGCAGCTTTTTGACCACCCCATTGACAGCCGAACTGGCTTCGAATCTCTACAGTGATAAACTCATGAAAAGCCGCGCCATCGATGATCTCTCGCTCAATTCGCTATGGGGCGAAAAAATCAAGTGCTATAATGGCGATGGTCAGCAGGTTGAATACGATCCGATGCAGTATCCGGCCCCGATCATCGAGAAACCGGCCCAGCCTGCCGGCAGCAATGTTCCCGCCACCAGATTCGGTCGTGCGGTTGACTTCAGAAATGCAAGCTGGAACTATGTTTCTTCGACCGATTTTCTGGCTGAACGCGCACCCGGCGACGGCAAGCTGCTTTATCTTGACGGTTTCATGTACATCATGGCCGGCGATCTGGATTTATCTGGGGTTACCCACTTTCAGGGAAAGGGCCTTATCTATATTGCGCGTGGCAACTGCCGACTCGGCAATCTGGAGCGCCTCAACGACCAGCCGACCAGCGATTCTCTCAGGATCTATCTGCGTCAGGGAGACTTCATCATCAATCCGGCAGTCGATGATGTGGTTATCGAGGGTTCTCTGACTGCCTTCTACGATGACCCGCAGGGTTCTAGCGACCCACTGCAGCAGGGCAGCATAATTCTGAGCGATCGCACCAGAGTAACCATCTACGGTAACCTGCTCGTGGACTCTCTCGACCTCGAAGCCTCGGGTAACAGCGGTCTGGCCGAGAACGGTGTGCTGCACATCATTCATGATCCGGCCGTTTACAACGCTGCCGTCACTCTCAATGGCACGCCCCTGGACCCCTACCATGTCAGTATCGGGCCGGTAAAGACATCTTTTTCGTTCAGAGCCGGGGGTGAAGAAAGCTGATGGATAACGCCCGGTGGATTGTCGTTCTTTCGGTGATTCTCAGCATGATGGTGACACTGACACTGCTGAAACGCTACGCTGGCGGGCCGCGTCTGGAAACGCCGACAACCGTAGAGAACGTCGCTCAAACAGAATCGGCGCGGCCAGCTGAGCAAAATCGGTCAGTGATCAGCCTTCCTTCGCGCCGGGAAATACCACGTTTTGGTCAGGTCAGTTTTCCCAAGCCGGCCGTACATACTTTTTCGGTCGATCAGCCGCGTGATTTTGACAAGATGAATGAATCTATTAAAAACGAGGGTGCTTTAATCAGATGAAGGCGACAAAAGTTAACGGCAGGCTGGGCATAGGTTTTGTTGAAGTTCTGGTGGCAGTGCTGGTCGTAGCTGTCAGCTCAGTGCCGGTTATCTACATGGTCACCTCGTCGCGAACCGAAACCAGCAAGGCTATAAATTATCTGCGCGCTGTCGAACTGGCTAATGAAGTTATTGAGTGGGCTCAGTCGGTAAGGTTTGAAGACCTCGATGACAGCAAGTTTTCAGCTTTTGTCGGTTCTCTGGCCGATGATTCTTCAGGCACGATCATGCCAGTACCGGTCGGTGTCGGCGCCCCAGAAAATCCGAACTGGACATCTGGTAATTTTGTAACTAACAATCTGATGTATTCAGAACAGTATGGGAATGCCTTCTTTTTTCGAGAGGTTGAATTCGAAGATGTAACCGGTTCGACCTATTTTAACGACGGCATGATGAAAAAGATGACCGTGCGTGTAAAATGGAACGAGGCAAGCCTCCCCTCTTCTTTGCATAATCCTGATCGAGACCGCCAGGTTGAGCTTTCGGTGCTTTTGCTCAATGATGCGAACATGAACTACTAGGTGGCAGACATGGTAAAACTGTTTCATAACAAGAGAAGCCGCGGCTTTACCTTCATTGAAATGTCGATGTCGGTAGCCATTGCGCTGGTCGTTTTTTTGATGATCTACCGCTTCATGTCGAGCACCCGGCAGCATTACATGTATGGCACCGTGAATCTGCAGAACCTGCAGGAAGCGCGCATGGCAATCAACTACCTGCGTCGTGATTTTTCGTGCGCCACGCCATATATAGGCGGTCAGGGGCAGGTCAACTTTGTCAACATGCAGAAAGCACGCAATTTTGTTTTCGAAACCCCGGGCTGGTCACCGATTGCCGCGGTTAACCTGATTAAATGCGATTCAGACAGCATCAGTATTCCGAAATTCGCGTTCGGGTCGCCAGATGAAGAGCCGCGCATTGAATATGTAACCTATACCTACGAACCGGGTAATATACTCAGTCGCAAACTTGTCGATTCGACCGGCAACCTCAAGAAAGAAGTGAAGTTTTCAGGTATTGAGAATGTCGAATTCAAGCTGTATACACATCAGTTGAATCCAAATGTGCCGGTTCTCTGGGTTAAATTGCTGGTACACGATAAAAGCACCTATGGCAGCGACGAGATCGGCAAGGCGCTCGAGGTCACTTCGTCGATTTCCAGCCCGTTCATCACCAGCCTTGTCAACAATCGTAACTGGCGTTTCGAAACCGGTCATAAAGAATTGTAAAAATTTTATTTTTGTATGCAACAAAAGAAAACTGTCGGTCGTAAGTTTGGCAGAGTAACAATTTTCGAGGAGGAAGTTTAAATATGAAGAGATCGAAAAAATTGATTTCGGCAGTTCTATGTCTGGCTCTTTTGCTCAACCCCATTTTCTTTGAAATGGCGGTCTGGGCCGCTGAAGAACAGCAGCAGCAGGAAGTGAAGAGCGAAGCGCTCGACGAATCTTCTACTCAGGCTGACGACGCGGTTGCAGAAACCGAGAAGGCTGACGACCAGCTGAGCACCACCAAGAAGGCAAAGACCAAGTGGTATATGAGCAGCAGCACCAAGCGCAAGATCAGAGATGCCAACACCAAGCTCGATGACGCCAAAGGGCAGGTTTCAGGCGTAAAGGAAGACGCCAAGGGCGTTGGCGACGAAGTTAAGGGCATCGGTGATGCTATCGACGGCGATGGTAATGCTTTTGACAAAATGGCCAAGGTTGCTGCCGGCATTCAGAAGGCACTCATCAAAGCCGGTCAGTTGCTGCAGAAAATTGGTCAGCTGCTCAAGACTGTCGGTCAGGCCCTTATGGCCATCGGTCAGGTTCTCTCGGCAATCCCCTGGACAGCAGCCATAGGTAAGGCTCTTACCACTGTCGGTAAACTGCTGGTCAAGGTCGGAACTGTTCTCGATACTGTCGGTAAGGCGATCGAAAAGATCGGTAATACTGCAAAAGATGCCGACGCAAGCTTCGGCAGCATGCTCGGCAACATTGGCAGCGCCATCAAAGAAGGCTGGGCTCAGGGTAGCGCAGACGCAGATGCTTACGAACAGAAATTGAATGAAGAAGCTGCTGCTGATGCGGCCAAGGACGAAGGTGGAGCTTCTGAAACCAATGACGCAGCTCCAGATGACGGTTCTGGTACTGTAGAAGACGCCGATCAGGGCGTTGCAGACATCTAAGCCGGAAATTTCCAATAAAAAGGCCGCCTCATTGTGAGGCGGCTTTTTTTTTGAAGGGGGATCGTCAAACAATGCTGGCAAAAAGGCAAACTGTGCTTCTTGCGTTCATTCTGCGCGTAGCATAGCGAAGTCGCAGAATCCATGTTTTTATTGCATTCCTGTATCCTGACATTACGGGCAGGATGATGGATTGATGTGATTTTGCCCGTCGTTCTGCTTCCCATGAAGATATGCAGTGTTGATTTTTTCACCGGGAATCGCAGTGTGACCGGTTAAAAAATTTGAGAGTTTTTCCGATAGTGGCAGCGGAGTGAAATATGTTTAAAAAAATACTTACCTTCGCTGCAGCCGCTCTGGTTGCTGTGGCCATGCTGCCAAGCCTTTACAGCGGCGACCCGGGTATTACCGGTGCCGTGGTCAAAGATCGCGAGCGTTATTACCACCGACTCAAGGATATGCGGGCAAAAGACCCGCAGAATGCCGAGTTGAGTTATCAGATCGCCAACCTTTACTACAGCCTGCAGATGGAAGACGAAGCCATCAAGGAGTATCGCCGTACTCTCAGCGTAAAGCCAGATCACAGCTATGCTAAGTGGTTTCTGGCAAGGCTTCTGGTCAGCAAGGGCTACTTTGAAGAGGCGTTCTGGCATATTCGCGATCTGATCAGCGCCAACAGCGAGAATCCCGAACTCTACGCCCGCGCCGGCGAAATTCTGCTGAAAATGGATCAGAGCGAGGTTGCCAAAGAATATTTCAATCGCTATGACGAACTCAAATTCGGCGAAAAGAACGGCGCCGATCCGATGCCTTCTGATTCAAAGCCGAACCGGGGCGCCTGGAAAGAATATTTTTACTGAAAATTCCTTTCATCGCTGCTCTCTCATGTGCCAGACCACTAGCTGTTTTTGGCTTTGTCGAGCATCATTTCAATCTTTAGGCGGCTGTCTGCGGTAAATTCGATTTTGAAACTTTCTTCGCTGAACTTCTCGAGGTAGCGGTTGAGCTGCATGTCATTGCCATAATCCTGATATAGTTGCGAAAGCATGTTCTTAAGCTCGGCGTTGCGCATTCGGCTGAGGCTTTGCTCGTAAGAGAGCTCGAGCAGCTGGCGCCGGTTCTTGAGGTCTTCGTAAATCTGGCGCAGTCTTTCTTCAGCATTTTTCTCAGTCTGCAATGAAGCCTCCAGCGCGGCAATGCGGGTTTCAATGTTGGACCTTTCCGTCTCTTTATCGGCCGAAAGATTGGCAAGGGCTTTTGTCTCGCGGTCAAGCTGCTTCTGCTGGCCACTGCTGTGAGCGACACAGTCGGCAACCCGCAACTGCAGGTCGGTGAGAGCCTGCTCGATCTGACCCAGCAGCTTTTTGATTTTCTTTTCAGGTGACTGGCCGAACATTCTGGCAAAAACTTCTTTGAGGCTCATTATAACTTCTCCTGAGCGGATTCTTGCGCATATTCCTTCTTCACCAGCTCTACCCAGTCTCTGCCAAAAAAGTTTTCGAGCAGATCGGCAAAGCTCAGCAGCAGTGGGGGCGGGTCTTTTTGCGAACGACAGAACTCAGGAATGTGGCAGTTGATTGTCCAGCAGTTGTCGATCTGCTTGAGCAGAATCGGGAACAGAGAGCACCACAATGGTTTTACTTCGAGCAACGGCTGAGATTTTTCGAGAGCCAGAGTGTGCAGTGAACACAGAATCACACCATCCTGGTCGATGAACGAAAGAGGGCAGGGAGTGTTCGCCCGTATTTCGCGGATATGCAGACTGCCTTTGTAGGTTTCACTTATTCCGGCACTCAGAAAGGTCTGATTCTGCCGGGTAAGCATCGGTTTGACTTCATCAAATACCTGAAGTATTTTCTGCTCTTCCTCTTCACTTATAGGTGCGCCGAGGTCGCCATACATGCAGCATCTGCCCCGACATCTGGTGAGGTCGCAGGCAAATCTCGTCTGCCAGACTTCGTCAGAGATAAGTACTTCACCAATCTGTCGCATCGTGCCTCCAGCGGCTAACTTTGCCAACTGCCAAAATTATACAGGTTATGATTTTCATGACGCCTATGCTAAGTTAAATCCTGATAAATTGCAAAATTTTGTCAGGCAGGGTAAAGATTTTGCACCTCTCAGTCGATAGCAGGTTCCGATGAATTACCTCGACTACATTATGTTGGGCGGTTTAATACTGCTGACAGCCGTGGTCATAATCAGAATATGGTTGTGGCGACGGCAGTCTGCTGATGATTTAACCGGGTCCGCAATCAAACATCCGCAGACGGCTGGCGTTCGCGGGCCTCAAACTGCGCAAAGAACCAGCACTTCTTTCACTCCGCCAGCGACTGAATCGTCCGTCGTCGCATCCGCCACAGAAACTTCTCAGCCGGTCAGGCCAGCCTCTCAGGCCGCGCCGGTTCAGCCCGAAATTACTGATCCGGTGGTTCTGATCAAAACTTTTTCGGCTCCGGCTGAAAAGCGTCTGGCAGCGATAAGAAAGGCCGGCGAAGAAAAGAATGTTCAGGCGGTTACTTCGCTGATCGAGATTCTGTATGAACCCGACCAGGATATCGTTACCGCCGCCGCCGAAAGCCTGGGCGCCATCGGAGATGCGCGTGCCATCGAGCCCTTGCTCGAAATTTCCCGGCGCAGCGACATTCAGCTGATGAAAGAGATTGCCGACCGACTTGACGAAAAAACCGTTGCCGAAATTTCTTCAGAAACGGCTCTGGCGGTGGTTTCGCATCAAAACCCCTATAATTTCAAGGAAATGGTGGTTTTCAAGATCGATCAGTTACCGAAAGACTATTTTCAGCCCGATGGTACGCCGATTCCACGCAAGGAACTGGTAGTGAAGGGCCTCAAAGATAACAGTCAGCAGATGCGCCAGATGGCAGCAAAGGCGGCTATCGGACTCGATCATGAAGAGCTGGTTGAGCCGCTGATCGAAACTCTCGGCAATCAGTTCGAGGTCGAGTCTGTTCGCTTCATGGCTGCCGAGGCTCTGGGCGGCATGCAGAATGAAAAGTCGGTAGATTCGCTGCTCAAGGCGCTTAAGGATGACAATGTCGCGGTCAGATATTCTGCCGCAGCGGCATTGAGCGGCCGCAAAGACGATCGCGTCATCATGGCTCTAATCGAGCGCCTCAACGACCCTGACCGTTACGTAAGGTCATCGGTCGCTTACGCTCTTGGCACCACCGGGGAATCAGCTGCCCTGGACGCTCTTTTCAGCTGTTCTGAAGATGACGAGGAAGCGGTTCGGTTTTCTGCTGCCAAGGCAGTAGCCAGTTTCAGTCATGATGATGTGCATGCTCAGATTGCCAAGAGAATCGACAAAGCCGAACGCTCGATGATTCTGTTCACTCTGGAAATTCTTGCCAATATCAAAGATAATCAGGCAGTCAAGATTCTACGAAAATATCTCAAGAGCGAGGATTCTGACATTTCTTACCGTGCTTCGCTGGCTCTGGCCGGAACCGAAAACACCGATATCATCGAAGATCTCATCGAGGCTGCCAAACGCCTCGATAATGAACTGGTCACGCTGATGAAAGATTCGAGTGCTGCTCAGGTCAGTTTTATCAATATGCCGCTCAGAGAAGTGAGTTCTGGCGATGGCGCAGCCAGGGGCGTTGCTGCCAATCTTGAGAAACTTGCCAAAAAGCTACGCGATTCAAGCGCGAACATCCGAGGCAGTGCCGCCAACACTCTTGGTGATTTCAAACTTCAGGAAGCAGTTGATATACTGGCAGGTGCTCTGAAAGACAAGAACGAATTTGTCAGAGCGTCGGTGGTTTCTGCTCTGGGACGAATAGAGGACTTCGGCGCGCTCTGGCATGTCGTCACTCTCGAAAAGGACAAATCTGAAGAGGTGCGCTATGCCGTGGTAAAGGCTCTCGCACCATCGACCGAGCACGTGGCACTCGAGTGCCTGCATCGCATGATGACTGACGACAAGTCCAAGAACATTCGTCGTGCCGCCAAACTGGCGCTGGAACGCCGCAACAATTAAGCCTGCGGCATATTTACGGTCAGGCCGATCAGTCTTCTGGTCTGAGAATGGCCATAAAAGCCTTTTGCGGAATTTCAACGTTGCCGACCATTTTCATGCGCTTTTTGCCCTCTTTCTGCTTTTCGAGCAGCTTGCGTTTGCGCGTGATGTCGCCGCCGTAACACTTGGCGGTAACGTCTTTGCGCAGGGCCGAGATGTTTTCGCGGGCGATGACTTTGGCGCCAATTGTTGCCTGCAGCGGGATCTGGAACTGGTGCCGCGGTATCAGCGAGCGCAGCTTGGTAATGACGGCGCGGCCGCGATATTCGGCGCGTTCACGGTGACACAGAAACGACAGGGCATCGACTCGTTCGCTGTTTACCAGAATATCGACGCGCGAGATATCGGCGGCGCGGTAACCGATGTGCTCGTAATCAAGCGAGGCATAGCCGCGGGTGCGGCTTTTGAGCTTGTCGTAAAAGTCGACGATGATCTCTGAAAGAGGGAGATCGAAGGATAAAGAGACACGCTGTTCTGAAATGAATTCCATGTTTTTCATGACGCCGCGGCGTTCCTGACCCAGTTCCATGATGGTGCCGATGTAATCCTTGGGCATGAAGATAGTGGCATGTACGAATGGTTCGCGAATCTCGGCGAGTTTGGTCGGGTCGGGCAGTTTGGCCGGCGAGTCGATCTCGAACGCGGTGCCGTCGTTCAGCACTACTTCATAGATAACGTTGGGTGCGGTTGTCACGAGGTCGAGGTCATACTCGCGCTCAAGGCGTTCCTGAATGATTTCCATGTGCAGCAGGCCAAGAAAGCCGCATCTGAAACCAAAGCCGAGCGCGAGCGAGTTTTCGGGAAAATAGGAAAGGCTGCTGTCATTGAGCGTCAGCTTCTCGATAGCGTTGCGCAGTTCATTGAACTGGTTGGTTTCGACCGGGTAGAGACCGCAGAAAACCATCTGTTTAGCCTTCTGAAAGCCAGGAATCGGCTGGACATTCGAAGATTTTTCGAGCACGATGGTGTCGCCGATCTGTACCTTGCCCATGTCTTTGATGGTGGCGTGGAAAAAGCCGACCTTGCC
>JAKJFO010000006.1:25057-54429 GCA_022704885.1 Candidatus Rifleibacteriota bacterium
GCCGGTGTCGATTTCATCGACAACCAGTGGTTTTGGCGTAAATACGCCGGTTTCAATGACTTCGAACACCGTGTCGGTCGCCAGAAATTTGATGCGGTCCTTCGCCTTGATTTTGCCGTCGACGACGCGGCAGTATACGATGACTCCCTTGTAAGAGTCATAATTGGCGTCGAATACCAGGGCCCGCAACGGCTTGTCGATTTCGCCACGCGGCGGTGGTATTCGTTCGACGATCGCTTCGAGCAGTTCGGGCACCCCGAGGCCTTCTTTAGCCGATACCAGCAGGGCATTCGAGCAGTCGACGCCGATGAGGTTTTCGATTTCTTCCTTAACTTTGTCGGGATCTGCAGCCGGCAGGTCGATTTTGTTGATGACCGGTATGATTTCGAGATCATGGGCAATCGCGAGGGTTGCGTTGGCCATGGTCTGTGCTTCGACACCCTGGCTGGCATCGACGACGAGCAGTGCGCCTTCGCAGGCGGCGATAGAACGCGAAACTTCGTAGGAAAAATCGACGTGCCCCGGAGTATCGATGAGATTCAGCGTATATTCTGTTCCGCTTTTGCTCTGGTAGATCATACGCACGGCCTGAGCCTTGATGGTAATGCCGCGTTCGCGCTCGAGGTCCATCGAATCGAGCAGCTGGTCTTTCATTTCCCGCTTGCTGACTGTGTCTGTCGATTCGATCAGGCGGTCGGCCAGGGTTGATTTGCCGTGGTCAATGTGTGCGATGATACAGAAGTTGCGTATTTTATTCAGTGACAAAGGGTTACTCCTGAGATTGAGTGAAGAAGAATCTTGAGATTAGGATCTTCAAGATCCAGATGAGAATCAGACCGGCTATCGTTGCTATGATGCCAAAAACTATGCTGGCAATCAAGCTTTGATTTGCTGCCCAGAATATGGCATCGAGTTTTTGCGGGATGTTCGGATCTTCAGGTCGATAGCGCAGAATACGGCGATAGAATTCTTCGGCCTTGTCGTAATCTCGCTCGTTGAATGCGCGGTTGCCGAAGAAATACAGGGCATTGACCATCAGTTCATGCGCTTCAGGATTGTTTGGCGCCAGATAGAGAATCTGCTCTATCCTGGGCATTGCTGTGTCCCATTGGTCTTTGAGCGCCATCTGCTTGATTTCGCGCAACATCAGAGTGGTCTGGCCGGGTTGAAAAAAATGAATACGGTTGTTGCCCTGGTCAGCGATCACGAGAACTTCATCGCGGCTCAGGGCCATACCGCGCGGACTCATCAGCGCGCCCGGTCGCGACCCGCGCCGGCCGTGATGCTCGAAAAACTTTCCGTCACCGGTGATTTCAACGATGCGATGGTTGAGTGTGTCGGCTATCAGCAGATTATTGTTGAGCGCGGCAGTGATGAACGAGGGGTTGTTGAGCATGCCCTTGTCTGTGCCTTTGATGCCGCCGTAGCGCCATATGACCTGTCCATCGGCAGGATTCCAGCAGACTACCTGATTGAACGTGGGGTATGAAACTATCAGCCTGCCATCGCTGGTCCAGTGGACACCTCGCGGCGCAACTGCAGACATGGCGCCTCTTTTGGTCTCTTCCTGGTAAATCAGCTCTTTAAGGCATTTGCCTTCATCATTGAGAATCTGAACGCGGCGGTTACGCCATTCGGCCACAGCAATACGGCCGTCGTGGCTGATGTCGATGTCCATTGGCGCATAAAGTTCGCCCTGACCTTTGCCTGATTTGCACAGAGTGCCGGTCAGCGCGCCGTTACGCGGGTCGATTATAGCGATCTTGTCGGCTTCCATCATGGTGACATAGAGCCGCCCCTGAGCATCGAGCGCCAGGCCCGTCGGCTTTTTGAACAGCTGATTGAGTTCTTCGAGGTTTTTGTTGCGAGCTTCAAGAGCTGCGGCATCAAACTTGCTCTCATCGATTTTGGCAGTATTCGGTATGGCACCGATGAATTCGCCATCGCTGCTCAGAACCTGCAGGCGGTTGTTGCGATGGTCGGCTACAATTATCAGTCCTTCTGCAGTTATTACGAGGTCTTCGGGACTGGCGAATTCAAGCGGGCCTTTGCCCTCGAAGCCTTTGGTGTTGAAAACCGAAAAATCGAGAGATGTCTGTGCGTCGAGATTTGCAACGAAGCCCAGTAGAAGCAGCAGTAAGAGGCCTTTGATGCGCAAGCTGTTGATCAATTGTTTGATTCCTCGATTCGATTATAGGTCAGGTAGCGGTCTTTGCTCAGTTTTTCTTCGCGGGTCTTGCCGTTGAGAGTGATGTATCTGAACGCTTCAACGCTCCAGCCATGAACGCCAGGGTGCACTATTTTGACTTCACCCTTTTTGAGAGACGTATTGCTTTTTTTCTGCACCTGATATGGGTGTTTAACTTCGTTTTTAGCGGTCAACTGAATTTCGTCAAATGGCTTCTTCTCAGCATAAATTTTGATCTCGACGCTGCCTTTTCCAGAACTGCAGGCAATCAGAACTGGTATGTCGAGGCTGTTGGTAAAGCGAAAATCCTTGTAACCCCAGGCCACAGCTGCATCGAAACCACGTTCAGCATAGTTGATGCCGTCATAGATCGAGTGGTTGTGGCGCTCATCGATTTTCATGCCGCTCATCAGAACCGCACGATATAGAGTGGTGCTGACCTGGCAGATGCCGCCGCCGAGACCGGGGATTACGCGGCCCTGCGAGATGACTCCGGCCTTTTTGAAACCATACTTTTCGGTTCGTGGCCCGACGACCTTGTTGAAGCTGAATTTGCCGCCTGGCGGTATGATCAGGCCGTCAATCTTCTGCGCGGCTACAAAGAGGTTGACGTTGCGGTTTTCGTCGTTGATGTGATCGGCGTCATGTGTTGTTGTAAAAGATGCGATTAACTGGTTGAGTCCCATTTTTTTTGCCTGTTCCGTAAATCCTTCCTGTCCTTCGGTCTTATTGATCACTACCGGAATTTCAAGTTTTTCTGCAGCCGGGTCGGCCTTGATTTTATCTTCAAAAGCCGACAGGGTCTTTTCTTTGTCGACAGTATAACCTGGTTCGCCTCTGATGATTCTCGAAAACCCGCTTTCTTTAGTCAGTCTGGCGGCAACCGGCGGTTTTTCCGGTGTCAGTTCGGGCAGTCTCTCGACCAGTTCTCTGATTTTATCGCCATCTGCCACTACCTCGACCGGCTTGTCGTTCTGGTAGGTTACGGTGAGAAGAGGGATTCCTTCGATTTCCTGAATGCTTTTGTCGCCATCCGTAAAGGCAATGCTGACTGACCGCGTTTCTTTTCTGGGCGGTTGAACGGCCTGTTCTGGAACTTCTGAAGTTTGTTTCTCCTGCTCGGACGGTGAGGTGATACGGGGCAGGGCAGGGGTTTTGCCCTGAAAATACAAGATCGCAGCGAAGACTGCACTAAGGGCAAAAACGACTCCTATGACCAGAAGTCCGGGTTTCAGAAGATTTTTCATTGGCAACGCTCCAGCAGATTAGTCGGTTTCGGCCTTCAACGAACGACCCATAAGGTTGGCGGCCGCGACCGCGGGTGGGGTGTCTTCAAAAAGTACCCTGCATAATTCTTCGGTAATTGGCAGCTGAAGGGTTAGTTTTTTGCCCCATTCTCTGGCAATTTTTGCGGCCTCAACCCCTTCTATCACCATCTTTGTCGAACCGGTGAAATTTTTCAGACTGTCGCCTTTGGCCAGAGCCATTCCGAGGCGATGGTTGCGCGACAGTGGTGAAGAGGTTGTAGCCATGAGATCGCCGAGGCCTGCCAGCCCGTAGAATGTCTGAATATCACCGCCCAGAGCTGTGCCAAGTCTGACCAGTTCGTGCAGGCTGCGTGTCAGATAGGCGGCCTTTGCGTTGTCGCCGAGTTCGAGGCCATCGACAATCCCGGCTCCAATCGCAAAAATGTTTTTAAGAGTGCCGCCGAGTTCGACTCCGGTTCGATCGTTGTGGCGATAAACTCTGAAGTAGCTGTTGGAAAAACATTCCTGCAGATTCTGCGAGAGTTCCTGGCAGGGGGCTGCTATGACTGAAGCGCCCAGCTTCTTCTGGGCAACCTCATCAGCAAGATTGGGGCCTGACAGGCTGGCGATCCGGTCAGCTGGCGATTCTGCGATTATTCCGAGAATGTCACAGATGACCTGTGAAATACGGCGCCCGCTGTCACGTTCGAATCCCTTGGCAACATTGACGATTCCTTTGAGGCTTCTCAGTTGTTCCTTGTGTGGCTCGATCGTCGGTCTGATAAAACTTGAGGGTATCGATAGCAGCGCAATTTCCGCTCCTGAAAGAGCTTCAGGCAGTTTCTGCGTGCATTCGAGCAGCGGGTTGAGCGCCAGATGACTGACAAAAAACGGGTTGCGATGAGCTGTGTTTATGCCGGTGACGACTTCGGGTTCGCGGGCCCAGAGTCGAACCTGGTGTCCGTTGTCGCACAACAGATTGGCGAGTGTGGTGCCCCATGATCCGGCGCCGATAACTGCAAATTTCATGCTGGCTTCTCCGTGGTTGAGACCGCATCGGCGGTATTTTGGGGCTTTTTGTTGCCCCAGACGCTCGATTCTTCACCCTTTATGATGCGTTGAATATTGGCTTTGTGTCGGTAGATGACGAATAAGGCGACAGCTGCCGAAAAAACGGTCAGATAAGGGTTGTATACCGGGCCGAGTTCTTCGAACCAGTATACGAAAACAGGCAGAACGGCAGCGGCCAGAATCGAGCCAAGCGAGACCATGCCGCTGAAGGTGAGCGTCACCAGAAAAAGCAGCAGGCTGCATAGCGACGCTTTTGTCGCCAGCGCCAGAAAGACGCCAAGTCCGGTCGCGACACCCTTCCCGCCTTTGAAGCTAACCCAGAATGACAGCGTGTGACCCATCATTGCTGCTGCCGCAGCAACAAAGGTCAGAACGGGGTTGTGCGGCATATACTGCCTGACGATCAGCACAGGAACAATGCCTTTGGCAATATCGACCAGCAGAGTGGCTATGCCGGGTTTTTTGCCCAGTACCCTGAAAACATTCGTAGCGCCCATGTTTTTGCTGCCATGCTCGAAGATGTTCAGGCGGTAGACAAACCGGCCAAGCCAGTAGGCGGTCGGTATCGAGCCGCAGAAATAGCCGATCAGAACCGCGTAAAGGTAATCCATCTGTTCAGTGTCCAGTGTAGAGTTTTATCGGCCAGCCGTCGAAGGTTTCTTCCTGCTTGATGTGGTTGAGCAGGTAGCGCTGATAAGAGAAGTGAACACCTTTTGGCTCTGAGCATTTCAGCTTGAAGACAACCGGTGGTCCGTCATACTGTATGAGTGACTTCAATTTTATCTCGCGCCCTCTGAACGCAGGCGGCGGCTGAATCGTCACGGCATCGTAAAGTATCGTCTTCAGGCGATCATCAGGTATTCTCCGGCGTCCGGTTTCCTGAACGTGGTCGATCATTTCAAACAGTCTGTTGACGCGCAGGCCGGTTTTGGCAGAAGTCGACAGCATCGGTGCAAAGCTGAGCAGCGGGAATTCCTCGCGCGTCTGCCTGATCAGTTCATCCCAGAAGTGTTCGTCATGACGCGAGATATCCCATTTGTTCCAGACGATGATGCAGCCGGCACCGCTGTCGATGACACGCCCTGCTATCCGTTTGTCCTGATTTGTGATGCCGCCCTTCGAAGCATCCATTACCAGAATGACCAGATCGGTGTCTTTTATGGCACCAAGTGTGCGGTATACCGAGAACTGCTCGACGTTGTCCTTGTCACGGTCGGGCCGGCGCAGGCCGGCAGTATCGACGAAGTTATACACCTTGCCGCTGCGGTTGAACTTGACCTGTATAGTGTCACGTGTGGTGCCTGGCACGTTGTCGACGATCGAGCGATGTTCACCGATCAGACCGTTGAACAGCGATGATTTGCCGACATTCGGTTTTCCAACTATAGCGATGCGCTCCAGTGCGCGGTCTTTGCGTGAAAGCTCGATTTCGTCTGAAGTGTCGTTGCGTGGCAGATCGGCAACCAGCAGGTCGAGAAAGTCTGCAACGCCATGACCGTGAATTGCCGAAACCGGATACATCTGTTCGATGCCGAGTTCGTAGAATTCTGCCAGTTGCGACTCGTCATTTGGGTTGTCAAGCTTGTTGACCACGACGAAAAGCGGGTGCCCGGCCCATTGCCGGCGCAGAAAATTGAGAATCTGCTTGTCGTCAGGAACCAGGCCGGCTTTACCGTCACAGATAAAAACGATTGCATTGGCTTCGCGCAGGGCGTAGTCGACCTGCTGTTTGATCGACTGCATGAGCGGCTTGGTATCATCGGGATCGAGACCACCGGTGTCGACAAGATTGAAGCGCCTGCCATTCCAGACTGCTTCGGCATAATTTCGATCGCGGGTGACGCCGGGAGTCGCATCGACAATTGCATGTCGATAACCTACTATGCGGTTCATCAGAGAAGATTTGCCAACGTTGGGCCTGCCAACTATGGCGATTACGGGGATTGACTCCATGGCTACCTCCAGATTTGGAAAACGAAAGTATACCATTGTTTGCTTTCCGGGTCAATGCTGTTTGCAGCGAAACGCTGATTAAATGCTGAATTACGGGTGATCCGGCCAGCCCGGGCCGATTAGCATATAATTGACATGCGGCGAGGCTTCTGATAATGTACAACCTCAATATTCCAAATCATGAGGTAACCCGTGATTCAATGCAAGACGCTGATTCCGCTGCAGGAACTGGATCTCAAGATTGATGCGGCCAACGCGCAGATAGAAGAGAAAAAACAGAAGGCTGCGCGAATGCACAACGAAATCGAAAATGATGCCGCCCTGCTCGACAAGAAACAGGCGTTGCTCAAGAAGATACAACTGCGTCGCCGCGCTGCTGAAACCGAATTCGACAGTCTGAATACGACCATAAAATGCTCGCAGCTGAAGCTCGAAAGCGCGGGAATTCCGCCGGCAGCTTATGCAGCCCTTGAACGAGAACTCACCACTCAGAAAAGCAAAGCCTCAGAAATCGAGACAAAAATTCTCGAAGACATGGAAAAAATCGAAACGCTCGAAGCTGACATCGCAAAGGGCGAAAAGGTTGTCGCCGGCCGTCGGGAGCATCTGGCGCAGGTTAAGGCGCGTATTGCCGACGAAATTCTCGGTGTCAAAAAAGAAATTGAAGACCTCAAAACGCAGCGTGGCCAGTGCAGTCTTGGCATCGAAACCGGAATTCTCGAAAAATACGAAGAGCTTCGCCATAAACGTCGCGGGCAGGTTCTGTATGCTGTCCAGAGCCCGTCATGCCCCGCCTGTGGTATGGGTATGCCGGCCGGTTTCATTAGTTCCATCACCTCGCATGATGGAGCCGAAAGCTGCTCGAACTGTAATGCACTCCTCTACTGGACCGGTCTAAGAGATTAAAATGAAGTTACCGACTTTTAAACATTGTTTTCTGCTGCTGGGTGTGCTCATTCTGTTCGTGGCAGTCTCTGCTGCGGCACAAGAGGCAGCAGCGGTAAAAATTGCCCCTGACCAGTATCTCGACGATCGTGCTGAACTGGTTAAGCCCGACCTGCGCGAGCAGATCGTCGAGAACTGTCGCGAAATCGAAGAGAAGACGAAAATCAGGGTGCTTATCAAGACCATGCGTATTGCCAATCTTTCTGATGGCCAGACTCAGGTCGAAACCTTTTTTGCCGAATGGATAAGAACTATCGGCATGGATAAGCGTGGAATACTTATTTTCGCGTTGCTGCCGGAAGGTGCTGCCCATGGAAAGGTGCATCTTCGTGTCGGAATCGGTCTTAAATATCTGGTAACCCGTGAAATGGGCGAAAAGATTCTCAATCAGGTCATATTGCCAAACAATGCAATCAACAATGATGGCGCCGGCTTTCTCGAAGGTGTCAGGGCAATCAGACGAATGCTGCTCGACGAACTCAAGCGTGATTCCTCAAGAGTTGGTGCGGGTTCGCAAACATTCGACCTCAAGGGATTTCTGTGGACATCAAAGGAAATTGTGCTGGCTCTGCTGGTTGGCCTGTTTCTTTGTTATATCATCTTTTTCGTTGAACGTTGCCCGCGCTGCAACGGCGCGTTGAAGGTGACCAGTGAAATACTGAAAGAGCCGGGCGTAAATACGCTCGGGCTGCAGCGTAAGGTTTACGCCTGCGAGCGCTGCGGGTTTTCTCGACGCAAGAAGGAACCGGTCTATCCTTCTGGCAAAGCTGGGCTGATCATGCGCCTGACTGGAGCCAGGCGCAACGTAAGGATTGAATAGCAGGAATTGCAGGGCAGCCGGTCGGTCGCGTTTCCCCTCGGGGAAATGAGGAAAGTCCGGGCTCCACAGGGCATGGCGCTGGGTAACACCCAGGCTTCGGAGGGGGGACCCTCCGGGGACGGAAAGTGCAACAGAAAATACACCGCCGATGGTCGCGAGACACAGGCAAGGGTGAAAAGGTGCGGTAAGAGCGCACCGGAGCGTCTGGCGACAGCGCTTCTGGTAAACCCCGCCGGAGCAAGACCGAACAGGGGGATGAAACGGCCCGTTTCGTTACTACCCCGGGTAGGTCGCTAGAGGTCAGGGGTAACTCTGATCCCAGATAGATGACCGACACCTCGCAAGAGGCACAGAACCCGGCTTACAGGCTGCCCTGCTTTTCCTGTTTTCAATCTTCAGCGATTTCTGCGGCTACGAACTCTATGAATTGACGGTTTTGTACAAGACAGCTGCCGAGTTTGATGTCTATTCCAGGGTTTGTCTGTCTGAAGTTTTCGACGATTGCCGGTATATCTTCATCGATGTGTGATCCGGGCAGCAGAAACAGCGGAATCAGGCGAAGGCTGAGGTAGCCATTGGCAATTGCAGTTTTTATGGCTTCGTCAAGCAATGGTCGTGCACCGCGCAGGAAACAGATGGAAAAGTCAGCCAGATCGTGACTTTTTTTGAGAGTCTCGGCAAAATTTGCCGCTGCGTCACCAGCCGTCTCACGGGCAGAACCATGAAAAATCAGCAGGGAATGTCTTTTGCTCGCTTTGTCAGCAGACAGGTCAGAAACCCTTCTCTTTCATGTAATCTTCCATGGTTTTGCCTTCTTTTTCGAGCTTTTTCTTGAGCTCGTCCTGGCCAGGCAGTTCGCCGCGCTTCTGCTTTTCTATGATAGTTGCCTTGATTTCTTCAAGAACCGACTCACGCTCTTCGTCGGTTGAAGCGTTTTCAAGCTTTGAGCGGGCGTCAGTGATGATGTCTTCGATTTTCTGCTTGTCTTCTTCGCTGACCTTCTGACTGCCGCTGCCGATGAGTTCTTCAAGGTCCTGTCTGGTGAAGTCGCCGGCTTCGATGGTGTCGAGCAGTTTTTCTTTGTTAGAGCGGTTGAGGTAGTCGAATTTGTGGGTGATGACGAATTCTTCGTTGGGGTTTTCAACGTAGTCGAGAGCCCGCATGTAGACTTCGGCGGCCTTGTCTTTTTTGTTGGCTATTTCATAGAGGAAGGCGAGCTGCAGCATCGGTTCCTTCTGCCACTCGCTGCCTTCAAAAGACTTTTGCAGTGCGCTTTCATAAATTTCGATGATTTCTTCGAGCAGTTTGAAATTGCGGTAACGCAGCGGCGGGTTCAGTCTGAATGCCTGAAAAACTGTGACGGCCAGCTTCAGCTTCTGGTTGCTGTCTTTGTTTTTCTGATAAATGTCGAAACGGGCCTGACCGGCGATGTTGAATTTTTCCTGAAGGTCTTTGATCCGCTTTTTGTAGCCTTTGAGCTTGGTGTTGTATTCATCGCCCTTGTCTGGTGACGGGCGTGAGCGCGAAACGATCTCGAGGTTGTTCTTGGCTTCGAGGTGATTTTCTTTCAAGAACTGAACCTGACCGAGTATATAGCGAAAAACTGCGTTGTCAGGCTCGAGCTTGAGCGCTTCAACGAGATTGGTCTCGGCCTCGTCAAGATTTTTACCGACAAATGCCGATTCGGCTTTTTTAAAAAAAGTTTCGGCTTCCGGGTTGAGTGCAAGCGCATATACACCTGCAGCAATCGCCAGCATAGCTGTAAGCAGAACGGCAAAACCAGTTTTATTCATGGTTCCCTCGTACAATTTGCGAAGTGTCTTTCACTTTTATGATAGCAGATTATTGCCACCTTGTCATTATTGCAATATCATTCTATCGGTATATTCATACTACTGAGACAGGATTAGCAGATGGAATTGAAAAAAAGCAGTGATTTTGCGGCCCCGCGGTTTCAATTTGTGTTCTTTCTGGTTTTTGCCGTTGTGCCTTCTCTTCTGTTATACGTCGGCTGGACATTTTTTCGAGAGCAGCAGGTTGCAGTCAGCAAAAAAAGTGCAGTTCCAGAGATTCGCCGTGAATTGCTCAAATTGCGCCGGGAAGGTGACAACCGGTCGCACGTTCAGAGCCGCCTGAACTTCATGTATGGCAATATGGCTGAAGAAAATTATAGCGAAGCAATTATAGAAGCCAGTCTGGCTCGTTTCAAGGAAGAAGGCTTCGGGTTCGTCAATTTTCGTTTTTTTAAGCACGATGGCAGTCCTCTGAACGTGAAAGGCCAGTCTGACGGTCGGCGCGCCGTGCTGCAGAAAATTTTCGAAGCCCTGTTGCAGCAGGAAACGACCGGCGAGAGTTCTCTGCTGGCACGCAACCGTCCTTTCTTTGACGCGTTCGCTGGTGGTGTCACCCCGGCGGCAATAGCACAGGACAAGTCTTCGTTGATTCGTGTAATGATGAACGGACACCCCGGCTACTTTTACTGGAACACTCTGTATTCAGCAGAGCCTGAATCGCGTCTGAAGGGCGGGCTGGTCGCCTGGTTCCGTGAATCTGACATGCCCGAAAACATGGCTCTCGAACAACTGCTGGAATCGCTGAATCTTGAATGGCGGGGGCAAAAGGTGTTTGGTCTGGTTGATCTTGCTTCGCCCAGCCGATCTTTGCTGCCCGACAGGGCGCTGTTGTCGGCAAATGTGTCGATTCAGGATCTCGCCAGTCATCTGAGAGTCATGCGCAACAACTTCGAGTCGCAGTCAGAAATCGGCGACAGCCTGATCTTAAGCGAATTCTTTACGGCCGATGCTATGCTTTTTTGTCTGCAACGTTCGCCTGAGAGCAGTTATCAGAACACTGCGGTGCTGCTTAAAATTATTCTGCTCGTCTGGATGCTTGTTGTAGTCAAGGTCGGTGGCACGGTGTCGCCTGCCTGTACACTTCAGCCCGGTGCCAGGTCTGTCGCTACCGCCTGTTTCGGTCTGTCATGGCGCCAGTTCATGACTCTGACTGCAGGCATGGTGCCGCTTTGCTTCGTTCTGCTGCTTGGTTGTCAGTATCGCGACGCTTATGCGCAGATGCTTACCCGCAATGCTTTTGATGATCTGACCGACAAACTCGAACGTGTCGACGAGAATTATCAGGTAGCGGTGCGCAACCTAGAGGCAGTATACCGGCAGTTCGCTGGATTACGTGCGGTCCGCGACCTCGATACCGGTGAAATTGACCGTCTGGCCAAAGAGCTGAAACGCAAAGACGCGATCAACCGGTTTTACATTGCAGACCGCAGCGGCCGCATGCGTTACAGCTGGCCTCCGGGAAAGATTTCTGGTGATGTTACCACAAAAATTATGCCGGCAATTTCGCGGCGCATATTCATTACTCAGCGCGGCGACGAAGAAAGCTTTCAGGACAAGGTCAGCGAGATGATGATGGATTCATTTTCTGACAGCTTTGGCGATATGCTGGGTGATACCGGCGCCAGTCTTCTCAGAACCTTCGAAAACCTCGATCGTGTTAATGAGTTCTGGTTGGCGAACCGCCGACACTATGTCTACACCGCTTTCGTCGAGCGTGGCATCGACAAAGACCCCTGGTTGCTGTATATCTGGCATGGCACCGAATCTTTTGCCGAACGTTATCTGCAAAGGCAGATCCAGCGCAATGTTTCTGCCCAGAACTTGCAGGGTGCTGCGATTCATCTTGCAATGGTGCCGCGAGACCGCAGTCAGCTGCCATTCCCAAGGGATTTCAATAAATATCCTTTTGTGGCTCAGCTTTCAGGGCAGATTGCCAGCACCGAGATTCAGCAGAATCTCATCGGCTCGATGGCCGGCGAAAAATGGCTTGTCGCAGCTGCTCCGCTCAAGCGCGTGCCCGCATATCTTCTCTATGCAATGACGCCTTACAGTTCGGTCGAACAGAAGACTTTCCAGGTCACGCTGCTTGTTTTTCTGCTTGCCGCTCTTTGCCTGGTTTCAACCATCTCTGTCGCCGCGATAATCGACGATCTGTAAGACGACGGTTTCTGACCGGGATCGGCTGGCCGTTTTTAGGGCAAACGTAAACTTGTCGTAGAGTTGACGCCTGTTTTAAACCCGTCATTGCGAGGAGTTCTGCGTAGCAGAACGACGAAGCGTATGCCGAAGGCATAAGCCCCGCTCTGAGGCAAACCTCATTGTATCATGGCAACAGCCTGTTTAAGACAGTGGGATTGCTTCGTCGCTTACGCTCCTCGCAATGACAACATTCACGCCGTCAGCAGTATCTGGTCATGGAAAAGTCGGCGTTTGCTCTGCTGGCCGGTTTTTTTGTGTGTTGACTTTAAAGCACTTTTGCAATATAATTGCAAATTCGAGTCGGGTTTTGTACGTTTTTGGTCAGGGGTTGTTCTTTGGGCTTTATTTCAAACGAAATAATAGCGTTGATAAGAGAGAGAACCGATATCATACAGATTATCGGTGAACATGTGCGGCTGATACCTTCAGGTAACAGTTACAAAGCCCTGTGTCCCTTCCATAAAGAGAAGACCCCGAGCTTTCATGTTATTGCCGATAAGCAGATTTATCATTGTTTTGGCTGCGGGAAGGGCGGCGACGTGTTTCGCTTTCTGATGGAGCTCGAGCACCAGACTTTTCCTGAGGCCGTCCGCCATCTGGCCGCGCGCTGTGGCGTTGCAATACCCGAAGAGCACGATCCCGACATCGAAAAACGCGCCGATCTCTATAATTTTCTCGATATGGCGAGCAAATTTTACGAGCAATGTCTGCATGACAGTGCTACCGGCACTGCCGCCAGAAATTATCTCAAAAAGCGCAAAATCACCGACGAAACCGCACGAAAATTCAGGCTTGGTGTAGCCCCTGACGCCTGGGATTCAATAGCAAAACGCTTTGGCCGCACTCAGGAAGACCAGCAGAACCTCGAAAAAGCCGGCCTCGTGCGCCCGCGCAACCAGGGTGACGGCTATTACGATGTATTCCGCAACCGCCTGATGATACCGATCTTCGATGCGCACGGCAGAGTAGCCGGTTTTGGCGGTCGTGTGCTGGTGGCCGAAGACGAACCAAAGTATCTCAACAGCGCAGAAGGCGAAACCTTCAACAAGCGCCGTATGCTCTACAACTTTCGCGAGGCCCTTCCTGCTATCAGACGCCTCAACGCCGCCATCGTCGTCGAAGGCTATCTCGATGTCATCAGTCTCTGGCAGAATGGCGTCAAAAATGCCGTGGCATCTCTGGGTACCGCAATCTCGCCAGATCAGGTGCAGATGCTTGCCCGCAACTGCGAGACGATTTATTTCTGTTACGATGCCGATACGGCCGGGCAGCGCGCCACCCTTCGTGCAATCTCGATGCAGAAGGATTCTCCGGTCAATGCGAGGGTCGTCAGCTTTGCCGATCCGACTGACGATCCCGACAGTTTTGTCATGCGCGAAGGCGCTGAGAGCTTTAAAAAACTGCTTGAAAAAGCAGTTGATATATATACTTTTCTCATTGAGACTCACACCCGTGGTTTGAAGCCACCCCTCGAAATTACCGTAAAGGAAAAGCTTATTCAGGAATTCAAAGAGCTGGTCCCTGCTATTCACAGTTCAATTGCGAGAAGTGAAGTAACACGAAAAATCTCGAAACTGCTGGACGTGGATCCTCTTGTTCTTGAGAAGGAGTTTTCAGGTGGGGTTACGGCGCCGCCCGCTGAACCTCAAAAGAAAAGAAACTTCGTTTCGCCCCGGCTGAATGCCGAAATTCAGCGTCAGGAATGGGTGCTCATGCATCTGCTTGAGCACCCGGAAGAGCTCGACCGCGTGCGTGCGCTGCTTGGCCCTGATGATTTTTCCGACCCCCGCTTACGAACAATATTTGAAGCAATCAGCCTTCAACAGGAAGCGGCCGGTGGTTCGTTAAAACCAGCAGAAATTCTAGCAGCACTCGACGATTCGACTCTCGTGTCGCGGCTCAGTGAGTTGATAACGACTCTCGGAGACCGTCCGCCCGAACCCTTCATGGAATGCGTGAAGGGACTGGTTCGACACCGGCTTGACCATGAATTGAAAGCGTTGCAGCAGCACATCAGAGAAGCGGAAAGAGCTGGAGACGATACTCTGATGGCGCAGCTGAGCATGGAGCAGATAGACATCAAGCGCAAAATGGATATGTTGTATTGATTCACTCCAGAATGAGGCTAAATTATGACTACTGAGCAGGCCGCACAGGCCAAGGGTAAGGTTGCTCGAAAAGATAAAGCGCTGACGCTCGATGAAGTACGAGCGGAGCTTATAGAGATAGGAACCCGGCAGGGTTATCTGTCATATCAGGAAATCAACCGGCTTCTGCCGGATGGTCTGCCGACCGAGGCCTTCGAAGACATCATCAATGAGCTGATGGACAAAAGCGTCGAGCTCGTCGATGACGATGAAGTCAGGCTCGACAAGAAACTGCCGGTTGCCGAAGAGAAAAAGGAAGAAGAAGACAAGCAGCAGCAGGATTTTGACGATATCGACGATTCGGTACGTGTGTACCTTCGCGAAATCGGCAAAATCAGGCTGCTCACTATGCAGGAAGAAGTCACTCTCGCCAAGCGCATCGAGCACGGCGACGCCGAAGCGCAGCGCAAGCTGATCGAGGCCAACCTCAGGCTCGTCGTTTCTGTTGCCAAGAAATACACCAAACGTGGCCTTCTCTTCCTCGACCTTATCCAGGAAGGCAATCAAGGTCTGATCAGGGCTGTCGAAAAGTTCAAATACCGCAAAGGTTACAAGTTTTCGACCTACGCCATCTGGTGGATCCGCCAGGCGATTACCCGTGCCATTGCCGACCAGGCTCGCACGATAAGAATTCCGGTGCACATGGTTGAGACTATCAACAAGCTGCGCAAAGCCTCGCGCAAGCTGGTTCAGAAACTCGGCCGCGACCCGGCGGTCGAAGAGCTTGCTGTCGAAGTCGGTCTGCCGGTCGAAAAAGTCAAAAACATCATGAAGACCGCGATGGATCCGATTTCGCTCGAAACACCGATCAATGGTGAAGAAGATTCGCATCTCGGTGATTTCGTTGAAGACAAATCGGCACTGCCGCCGGCCGAAACCGCGTTCAATCTGATTCTCAAAGAACAGATCAACAAGGTTCTGGCAACGCTTACCGAACGCGAGTCAAGGGTTATCAAATACCGTTTTGGTCTCGAAGATGGCTGGCAGCGCACTCTCGAAGAAGTCGGCCAGAAGTTCGGCGTTACCCGCGAGCGTATCAGACAGATCGAAGCCAAAGCTTTGCGCAAACTCAGGCACCCGAGCCGCTCTAAAAAGCTCAAAGAATTCTACATGGAATAAAAAAAGTGCTTGCGTGTAAAGCCGCACTATGCTACAATGAATGTCGCGTCGCGGGCCTATAGCTCAGTTGGTTAGAGCCTCCGGCTCATAACCGGATTGTCGCAGGTTCAAGTCCTGCTGGGCCCAAGCTCGCGAAAATATTTGTCTGGCCCCCCTCGTCTAGAGGCCCAGGACACGGCCCTTTCAAGGCTGCGACAGGGGTTCGAATCCCCTGGGGGGCGTGCAGAAAAGAGACAGAGTCTTCGACTCCGTCTCTTTTCTGGTTTTAGCGATAAAAAAAGCGATGAAGTTTCGTGTGGCAGGCCAAAAGCCGATGCCCGGGTATAAAAAGACAACAAAGTCGCTGTTTGTATAAATTTTATTGCGGGTACCGGCTTCTGAGTGTTAAACTTATGCCATGTAATTAATTGGAGGAGTATGGAATATGAAGAAAGTTCTGGTTACTGTATTTGCAGCTGCCCTTTGTTGTACGCAGGCGTTCGCTTTTGACGTTTCGCCTACACAGATCAATACTGGTAAGAAGCTTGCCAAAAAAGTGACTGTTTCTCAGGAATTCATTCGCAAACTGTTTAACAACAAGTCTATGGTCGATGGTATCGAAATGCTTTCGGTTACTGACGACGGTAACAGACTTGCAAGTATAAGAGGCACGCTTTCTTCGCCACTCAGTGGTAACATTGGCGTCGCCGCCAGAGATTACATTCAGGAAAACGCCGCTCTGTTCAATCTGCCCAGATCAGATGTCGATTTCCTGCGCATGATGAAAAATTATGAAGTTGACGGCGTTACGCACCTGACCTGGAACATGATTATCGATGGCGTTTTCGTGCGCAATGCAACCATCGAACTGACTGTTGATAAAGAAGGTGTTGTAACCCTGGCTCACGGCTCGCTGCCCGAAATCAACGAGATCGCCAACCAGATCACTCTCGAGCGCTATCAGGCTATTGGCCTCGCCAAACAGGCGATCAAAGCCGACAAATTCCGCTCTGTGCCCGAAGCTGAACTTCAGATCGTCGCCGAAGAAGATGGCACCGCCAGAATGGCTTATGTCGCCAAACTCGCCGTAGAAAATCCGCTTGGTGACTATGAAGTCGTGGTAGACGCCGAAACCGGCGAAATCATGCACATCAACAATGAAATGAATTTTCACAGCGGTCTCGGCGCCGTGTATGTGACCAATCCTCTTCGCTGTGACATCACCAAAGAAGAGCTGCTGCATCTGACTGCCACAACCCCGACCGGCAAATATTGCGCTGTCGATAACGAAGATGGCCCTGAATCAGATCGCGAAGACAGCATTCATATCTATGAACCCGACAACACTCACTTTGAAGAAATCGGTATGTATAACTACATCACCACTATTCATGACTTCTTCAAGACTCTGGGTCATGACAAGCTCGACCGGCCGATGAAAGCCGTTGTGCATCTCGGCGACAACTACGACAATGCTTATTTCAGCCCCTGGCAGGGTATGGTCGCTTTCGGCGACGGCAACAAGTTCAACTGTCTGGCCCGCGAAGCTTCGGTAGCCTATCATGAGTATTCACACGCGGTTCTCAACTCGATCAAATATCTTACCTACAGCGGTGAATCCGGAGCCATCAACGAAGGTCAGGCTGACTATTTCGCCTGCTCGGTAACTGATGACCCGCTTCTTGGTGAATGGGTCGTTGCCAAAATGGAAAAGCCTTTCCTGCGCAACGTCGAAAACGACCTGCACTATCCCGAAGACATTCATGGCGAAGTTCATGCTGATGGCAAAATCTGGGGCGCCGTATTGTGGGATCTCAGAAAAGCCCTTGGCAAAGAAGTATCTGACCTTCTCATCTACACCAGCCACTATAATCTCAAGAGCAGCAGCTGCAAGTTCATCGATGGTTACAATGCCATCATCACAGCTGACAAGACCCTCAACGAAGGCAAAAACATCGAAGCCATCGACAAAGTATTTGCCGCCCGTGGCATCATCGCCGCCAACTACAACGGCGCCGTACTGACTGCCTCCGACATCAAAAAGATCGGCCAGTTCAAAGAAGCCCACAACGAATAATATTCGCTGATAAAAAAAACTGCCGGCGCCTCTGCCGGCAGTTTTTTTATGCAAACACTTTAAAGCTGATCAGATTTGAGTTACAATATAGGTTCCTGCTTGCAGGTGAATATCTGATTGGAGATTATCATGAGTTACTGCGTGTTTTGCGGAAAAGACCTGCGTAAGGGTGGCGATTTTGTTCGAAATACTGAAGGCGCGCTGCTGTGCAAGAGCTGCGTTTCAACTGCCGGCGACATTTTTGTACGCAAGGATGCCAGCGTAAAGAATTCGCTTAAATCGGGCGATCAGCCGAACAAGGTCGATCTCAAGAAGATCGTTCGCGAATACTCGCCGCGAAAGATTTTTGATGCACTTTCTGAATACGTTATCGGCCAGGAAACCGCCAAAAAGGTCATCTCGCTGGCTGTTTACAACCACTACAAGATCCTGTCGATGATCGACGACAGCGATGTCGAATTCGAAAAGTCCAATATTCTTCTGCTGGGTCCGACCGGCAGCGGCAAAACTCTGCTGGCCCGTACCCTTTCGAAGATTCTGCAGGTGCCTTTTGCCATCGGCGACTGTACCAGCTTTACCGAAGCCGGCTATGTCGGTGACGACGTCGAAAACGTTCTGCTCTCTCTGCTGATCGACGCCAACTATGAAGCTGAAGAAGCCCAGAAGGGTATTGTTTATCTCGATGAAATCGACAAGAAGACGAAGACTTCGAGCAATGTTTCGATTTCGCGCGATGTCTCAGGCGAAGGCGTGCAGCAGGCTTTTCTCAAGCTGATTGAAGGCACTGTAGCCAATGTGCCTCTTACCGCCGGCCGCAAGAACCCGACTTCGCAGCAGGTTGTCAAAATGGATACCCGCCACATTCTCTTCATCTGCGGCGGCGCCTTTGTCGGCCTCGAGAAAATCATCGAAAAGCGCACGCGCAAAGGTGCATTCATCGGCTTCAACAACGATCCGCAGCCCAAAGAAAAGGCTGATTACAGTCTTTTCCATCTGGCCGAAGCCGAAGACTTCATGGAATACGGCTTCATTCCTGAATTTATCGGGCGTCTGCCGGTCAAGGTTGCGCTCAACGGTCTGGGCAAAAAAGAATTCATGCGCATTCTGCGCGAACCGAAAAATGCCATCGTTCGCCAGTATGCCAAGCTCTGCGAACTCGACGGCTGTGAACTGACTTTTAAAGACTGCGGCATGGAGCGCATCGTAGATATCGCACTCGAAAAGAAAACCGGCGCCCGCGGATTGCGCGCCGTATTTGAACGTATTCTGCGCAACGATATGTTCATGCTGCGCGAAAACAATCGCAAAGAAATCGTAATTACGGCCGACTACGTTGACCGCCAGATGTCACAGCAGGAAGAAGATTTCATGCGCGAGTTGAATGAAGCCGCCGGCAAGCTTGAACCGGCAACCGAAAAAGCTCTGGCGCTCGAGGCTTCCGCTCACAAAGACGCCGCCTGATTCCGCCGAGAGCCCGAATAGCAGTATTCAGCAATTCTCGGTCAAAAAATGTCATTGCGAAGGGCAAAGCCCTGAAGCAATCCTTTTGATCATGGGATTGCTTCGTCGCTACGCTCCTCGTAATGACGACTTTTTCCCTGCAATTCAAATGTGACAGATAACCAGTCTGAATTACAGAACTAAGAAAGCATAATAAAAACGGGGTCGCCCGGAACATCTGGGCGGCCCCGCTATTTCAGAAGGCTATCTTAAAGCTCAGGCAGTTGCTTCTGCCCGCACGACCGGGCCGGCGTTGCAGACTTCAGGGCTTGACTGTGAAGCATATTTTTTGAAGTTTTCGTTAAAGCGCGCTGCCAGGTCGTTAGCGGTTTTGGTGAATTCGGCTTTGTCTTTCCAGGTGTTGACCGGTGTGAGAATGTCGGCTGGTATACCCTGGCATTCTGCCGGAACTTCAACGGCAAAGATGGGATCTTTTTTGAATTCGACCTTGTTAAGCTGACCGTCAAGAGCGGCTTTGAGCAGAGCACGGGTATATTTGATCTTCATGCGCTCACCGGTGCCGTAGGCGCCACCGCTCCAGCCGGTGTTAACCAGCCAGAGTTTGGTGCCATGCTTTTTCATGCATTCGCCCAGCATCTTGGCATAGGTGAAGGGATGCAGTACCATGAATGGTGCACCAAAACAGGCTGAGAAGGTTGCTGTCGGCTCGGTGATGCCAGATTCAGTGCCGGCCAGTTTGGCAGTGTAGCCTGAGAGGAAATGATACATTGCCTGCTCTGGCGTCAGGCGGGCGATCGGGGGCAGAACGCCAAAAGCGTCGGCGGCGAGGAAAAATACGTTTTTCGGATGTCCGCCAACTCCTTCCTGAACGCAGTTGTCGATGTGCTGAGTGGGGTAGGTGGCTCTGGTGTTTTCAGTAATCGCATCTGAATCGTAATCAGGTCTGCGACGATCATCGACTACGACGTTTTCGAGAATAGAACCGAATCTGATGGCGTTGAATATCTGAGGTTCGGCCTCCTGCGAGAGTTTAATGCATTTGGCATAGCAGCCGCCTTCAAAATTGAAGATACCATGATCGTGCCAGCCATGCTCGTCATCGCCGATCAGGCGGCGTTCAGGGTCTGCCGACAGGGTGGTTTTGCCGGTGCCGGAAAGCCCGAAAAACAGAGCGGTTTCGCCACTCTGGCTGACATTGGCCGAGCAATGCATCGGAAAAACGCCTTTTTTGGGCAGCAGATAGTTGAGAACCGAGAATATGCTTTTCTTGATTTCTCCGCCGTAGTGCGAACCGGAGATGAGAACTATCTTCTCGGCAAAGTTTACGAGAATGGCGACTTCTGATTTGAGGCCCATGCTTTTCCATTCGGGCAGTCGCATGTCGGCTACATTCAGCACGGTAAAATCAGGAGTTTCTTTAAGCTCAGCCGGATTTTTGCAGTTGATGAAGAGAGTTTCGGCAAACAGCGCATGCCAGGCCTTTTCAGCAACGACGCGCACTTGCAGACGATATTCGGGAGCTGCACCGGCATATCCGTCGAACACATAAACATCACGATTTTTGAGATAATCTTTGGCTGCTTTAAAAACTTTCTGCCAGTTTTCCTGTTCCATTGGGCGGTTGATATCTCCCCACCAGACGTCTTCGGTGCCGGGAGTCTTGACAATAAAACGGTCATTTGGCGATCTGCCGAATCTTTCGCCATTGTTGCGGTCGACCAGCGCCCTTCTCCGTTGATGATGGCCCGTTCCACCAGCTCTGCTACCGGTCGGTTAAGATAAATGTTGCGGCAGCCGGTAACGCCAAGATAATTGAGGCAGGTCTGTTCGGTCATTTTCAATCTCCTTGTCCTTTAACATGCTCTTATATAGTGAACATACTCAGCTGAGTTTAATCCTTTGCCAGAATTTCGGCAAGCCTTTTTGCGCCTATTTTCACTTTGGCTGCCTGGATTTTTGTGATAGAATTTCCATGAGAGGTCAGCTGTATGCCCAAAATCGAATCAAACGAGAATGCCGGTCATCGCGAAAGACTGCGCAAGCGCTTCGACGAGACTGGCTTCGACAGCTTTTCTGAACATGAGATTCTTGAAATTCTGCTGTTTTATACCAACGCCCGCAAGGATACCAAGCCGGTTGCCAAGGCCATGCTAAAAGAATTCGGCAGTCTGGAAAGGGTGCTTGCTGCTGATTTGCAGCAACTTTGTGGGGTGCCGGGCGTCGGCGAGGCGTCGGCCCGGTTATTTATAATGCTGCGGTCGCTGATGCAGCGCTACAATCGCAATCGGTTACGTGAAACCGCTCCGACAATTGCTTCGGGCTCGGTTCTGATGGATTACCTTGGTGCTTCGATGGAGTTGCTGCCTGAAGAACAGCTCAGAGTCATATTTGTCAACAATCTTAATCGCGTGATCAAAGACGAGGTTCTCTCGACTGGCACCGAAGATCAGACCGCGGTGTATCCGCGCAAGATCATGAAGCGGGCGATGGCACTGCATGCCACCGGTATTATCGTTGTACACAATCATCCAACCGGGCAGTTGCGGCCTTCAAACGCCGACCTCAAAATAACCCGGTCACTGGTTGCGGCGGCAGAAACTCTCGAACTGCGCTTTCTCGACCATGTTATCGTCGGGCGCGAAGAAAAAGGCTACTTCAGCTTCAGAGAAAACGGTCTTCTTTAAACGTCTTCAGAATTTTTGATAAAGCCGTCGGGCTTGTTGCCGGTCGACAGCAGGTCGCGGATCTTGCCGTAGAGAACTTCGAGCGCGACAAGATTATTGGCGCCCTGCGGAATGATCAGATCTGCCAGATATCTCGAAGGCTGTACCATGTTGATGGCCGCATCGCGAACAGTGCTCTCATACTGAGAAATGATGCTTTGTACCGTTCTGCCGCGGTCGCAGTGGTCACGTTTGATGCGCCGGATGATGGCCTTGTCGAGCGCGACATCGATGTAAATGCGCAGATCGAAAAGCGGCATGAGTTCTGGAATGTTGAATATCAACAGTCCTTCAACGATCAGAATTGGTCGGGGCTCAACTTTTACCGTGTCGATGCGCCTGTCTGAGACTTTGAAATCATAGATCGGCCGTTCGATTGCGCGATTGTTTCGAAGTTCATTGATATGATTTATCAACAGGCTGGTTTCCAGTGCGTCGGGGTGGTCGTAGTTTCTGATCGTGGGCTTGTCTTTTTTCGCGTAATAATACATGTCGTGTTCAAGAACGCAGATTTTCCCGGGAAACCTTTCGAGAACCGCTCTTGAGACACTGCTTTTGCCGGAACCTGATAAACCGCAAATTCCTATGATGTACATGCTGCTAATTTACCATAAAAGCCGGTTTTCGCCACAAAAATGTTAAAAAAAAAGATCCGGGTTATTCCCGGACCTGAAAAATAAGGAGGCAAACAAATCCATGAACCTTTTCGACCGCAGATGATGATTTGTTAACGATTTTTTCGGCGACAACTGTGGGCATCGAGCAACACCGGCAAACATCGACCAACAAATAACTTTCGCAGCGGGCACCAGGCAACCTGAAAAATTTTAAATATTTCAGTGTACATAAAAAAGACGGGCGGATGGGGCGATGTACCCCGTCTGCCCGTCTTTGTCGTTTAAGGTTACTTGAGAAGGTCTTTAAGAGTTTCTGCTATCTTGTCGGCAGAGAGGCCGAAAGAGGCCAGCAGTTCTTCTGGGGTACCCGATCTCGGCACGCTGGTGACGGCGACGTGCTTGAACGATTTGATGTCGCCGGCAAGCTTGAGCGCCACAGTGGCGCCGATGCCGCCTTCGATGGCATGTTCTTCAAATACTGCTACCTTGCCGTTCGAAGCTTTGACAAGTTTGCGGAGTTCTTCGGTCGGGAAGGGTTTGAGGCTGTAAAGATCGACCAGATGGATCTTTTCGCTGCCCGGCAGATTTTTGAGTGCTTTGAGAACTTCGTGTATGATTACGCCGGCTGAAACAACAGTCAGCGCCGGCGCATCCGACTTTTTCAGCACTTTCAGGCCGCCGGCCTGGAACTGTTCGTTGGCATCATACAAAACTTCTGAATTCGGGCGTGAAAGTCTTATGTAGCCGGGTCCATCGTGGCGTGCCAGGTTAACTATGCAGTGGTAAGCGGATACTGCGTCTGACGGGTAGAACACTGCACCATTGGGAAGAGTTGAGAATGACGCAAGATCTTCGAGAGCCATCTGTGACGGGCCATCTTCGCCGATCGAAATGCCGGCGTGGGTGCCGATGAATTTAACCTTCAACCCGGATAGCGCTGCCATGCGAATCTGGTCGAAAGCTCTGGCGAGAAACGCGCCAAAAGTGGTAGCAAAGGGAATCAGGCCGCGTGATGCCAGGCCGGCAGCTACTCCGGCCATATTCTGTTCAGCGATGAAGCATTCGACAAAACGCTCCGGATAAGTCTCGCCAAATTTCTGGGCGTAGGTCGAGTTTTGTGTGTCGCCATCGATTACCCAGATGCGTTCGTCGGCTTTGCCAAGATTGACCAGAGCCGGACCAACTGCCTGTCTGGTGGCAGCCTTCTCACCCTTTTTATAGGGTGCTGCATCGATTTTTTCGGCAACCGGCCCGCTGGTAATTTTGCCGCTCATGTTCTCGGGGTGTGCAATTGCAGGGGCCGGCGGCGATTTCATCAGATCTTTTTCGACATCTGACAATGCCTGTTCAAGACCCTGACCGGGCATTACCGGCTTGCCGTGCCAGTTGTCCTTGTCGGCGATCTGGCTCAGTCCGCCGCCTTTGTAAGTCTTGACGATGACGCAGGCCGGCTTGCCGGAAACATGACATGCCTGTTCCAGGCTCTTGAGAACAGCTTCGATGTTGTGTCCGTCTTCGACTACTATCGCTTCCCAGCCGAATGCTTCGACTTTGCGGGCATAGGTTCTGATGTCGTGCCCGTGCATGGTTTCACGGCTCTGACCAAGCCTGTTGACGTCGACGATGGCGATGAGGTTGGGAGCCTTGATATTGTCAGCAAGGGCGAATGCTTCCCAGACTGAGCCTTCGGCCATTTCGCCGTCACCCATCAGTACAAAGGTGCGTGCTCCATTTTTGACGACTTTCTGCTGCTGCAGAGAAATGCCGAGGCCGACCGAGAGGCCCTGTCCGAGGGAGCCGGTAGCGACATCGACGAATGGCAGGCTTGGCATTGGGTGCCCTTCTATTCTGGAACCCATTTTGCGTAGAGTAAAAACTTCTTTTTCATCGAGATAACCGGCTTCACACCAGGCGGCATAAAGTGCCGGGGCTGCATGCCCTTTTGACATGACGAGTCGGTCGTTGCTGTGTGCGCCCGGATTTTTGGGATCATAGCGCATTACCTTGAAAAAAAGTGCTGATAGAATTTCGGCACATGAGCAGCAGGATGTTGGGTGTCCTGATCCGGCTTCGGCAGTGGTTTTCAGCGAGAGCCATCTGATTCTGGCTGCGCGGTGTTTGAGTTCTCTGATAAGTGAAGTGTCGTAGGACATTCTACCCTCCGATAAAATTATTCATTTAAAACACACTATAGCTTTAAACAAAATCGGAGGCTTAGTCAACCAGTAATCTGGCGAATGAGTTTACAGGCGGGATTCAGGAACCTTCTGCGGCCTGCCGGGTTGCGTTGTTCAGTGAAGCAGCTGTACTTACTGCTTTGCTGGCATTGGAATTCTGAATCATCTCGGACTGTCGAGAAGCGTTCGTCTGGAGAGCGACTTCAGATCTGTCGATCTGGACGAGTATCGACTTGACGCTGTCGGGGCAGACGAAGAACTCAGGAACTCTCGGAATCATTGTGTACGCTACCAGTGCCGAAGACCACATCAGAAAAATCGAAACATCGCCGGCCGGGTCGGGCGCGACGTTAACTGCCAGTCGAACCGTTGCGTGCAGCCACAATGTCGGAATCAGCATGCGCAAAAAGATTGCTGCTGCGGCCGGAAAGAGTGTATTCCTCAGATGTTTTTCGTCAGGCTGAATCATTGGTGTCAGATAATCGATCGTTCGCAACGGATAGGCATAATAAACCCGGCTCCAGAATGCGAATTTCATGAAATTTTCCTGATTCTGCCAGAGAAGTGATCTCAAGGTCGGGTGCAGGGACTTCTGATACGAGTCATTGTCTGCAATCTTCCAGGCCCGATGTATACATATTCTGGTGACAAAAACCTGGCACAGAAAGGTTATGATGAAAGCCGGGTAAAAGCCTGAGAAAACCATCAGACAGGCAAAAGGCAGCAGTGACGGTACTCCGGTGAGCATTGCCAGGGTAGTGGCGAGAAATACCAGAGGCCAGATCCATAATGGCTGATACTCAGCCATTACTGAAAGTCTGGTCAGTTCTGCTTTCAGACCCGTCTGGGTAAGAATCTCGGGGTTTGCGGCAGACATCTGCCACAGTAATGCTGTCAGCAGCAGTGCCGACAGTACGAAATACAGCCATCTGATCGTTATCTGACTCGAATATTTCCACATGAGGCAGTCAATATATATACAATATCTGAAATAGCAAGGTAAAAGATATCTTGATAGATCTTGGCAATTGATTATAAAGATTGTTGTTTATCTGAATTATTTGTGCTAATGTGTTATTGAGAAATTCCTCCAGCAGGACAGAGACGAGACCAGGAAGAATTTAAGTTGCCAGGGAGCTTAACAAGCAATTATGTCAGAAGAATTCTCTCTAACGCATCAGGTTGATGGCAATGTGCTGATCATCAGAACCAATGGTTATCTGAATGACCTGGGCGCTGAGCAGGTTGACGAGATATGTTCTGAGCATCTCGAAAAATCGATCAACAAAATCGTTATCAATCTTGAGCAGTCGCCGCTGATCAACAGTATTGGGATATCAATTCTGATCGGCGTCATAGAAGCGATCGAAGAATCAGAAGGTGCGCTGGCATTCACAAACTTAACTCCAACTAATCGCAAGACATTTGAAATGATGGGGCTTTTGCAGTTCGCTCAACCCTTCGATAAAGAAGAAGAAGCCGTAGCAAAATTTAAGGGTTAAGCCTCATGTCTGAGCAGATGTCTGACCTCGAACAGAAAATGCAGCAGCAGGTGCTGCGCTATGAGTATGTTCTGGAGGCCCTCAGCGATATTGGTGATGAGCTTTGCCGGGTAAGCAGTTTTGACGCCCAGCTTAAGTCGCTATTACATCTTCTGCTCGGAACCCTCGGCGTTCGCAAGGGCGGCATCTTTCTTTTCGAAAATTATTCCAAGAAGGTTTCCCTGCGCTGCTCCTGGAAACTCGTTCATAAGACCTATGATTTTGAGCTCGATCAGGATGAAGTAAAGCTGCTCGAAGACGAGTCGGCTGAAATCACGCATCGTGTCAAGGATTTTTCCCATCTTAAAAACTGCCTGCAGGATTTTTCTGAGGACAATCTCGATTGTATCTCGGTTCTGAAGGTCAGAGAAAAACTCATCGGTTTTCTCGTCGTCGGCCACAAGCTCAAGGAAGTGCCTCTGACCGACAAGGAAATGAGCTTTTTAAAGACGCTTTCGCGCAATATTTCGGTTGCCATAAACAACTTTCTGCTGCTTTCGGAGCTGCGCGAAGCCAATGTCAGACTCGACGAAAAAATTCAGGAAGTCAGCATTCTCTATCAGGCTTCGCAGATGATTTCTTCAGAGCTGCAGCTGCAGGCTCTGCTCGATATGGCGATGAGCGCCATTTCTGAAATTACCGACATCGAACGCGGTTCTACCTGGCTTTATGATGAAGAACATCGCTCATTCAATCTGATGAGTCATCTCGGTGATGCGACTGAGCTCCCCGATTCTCTGGCACTTGAAGACTCTGACATCCTTCAACTGGCGCAGGAACGCAAAGAATCGTTTGAATACGAGCAGGGCAAAACCGAGCAGCCGGCAATACTCAAACGTCTCGACGAAAAGGTTTTTGGCCGTTCTTTTGTCGTCGTGCCCATTCTCAATCAGGGTGAGTTTCTTGGTCTTGTTCATCTTTGTGCTGCCGAATCGGCCAACGGCTTTACCAATCGCGACATCAGGCTGATCAAGGTTTTTGCCGTTCAGCTGGGCGCCGCAGTCAAGAATGCTCAGTTGTATGAGCAGGCCATCACCGATGGCATGACCAAGCTTTATCTGCATCGCTATTTCAAACAGCGACTGCTCGATGAAATCAAGCGTGCTGCCCGTTTTAAACGCAGTCTGGCGCTGATTATGGTCGATATCGATCATTTCAAGTGTCTTAACGACAACTACGGACATCAGACCGGCGACGACGTGCTCAGACACGTGGCCGCAATTCTGCGCCGAGCCGTTCGTACCCACGATCTGCCGGTTCGCTATGGTGGCGAGGAATTTGCACTGGTGCTGCCCGAAACCGATATGACCGGCGCCGTGGCCGTAGCTGAGCGCGTCAGGCGTTCGATCGAAAATGACTATCTTGAAGTTGCCGGGGTTGTGCACAAGATCAGCGCCAGTTTTGGCGTGTCAGTGTTCCCGGATTGCGCCGACGACATGGATTCATTGATCAAGGCCGCCGATGTCGCGCTTTACTGGTCAAAAGAACACGGTCGCAACCAGGTTACCGCAGCTCCCTCAAAAATATCGAGAGAAGCCGACCTTTAACAGGCCAGCTGGTTGCCGTTCACCACATTTTTCTGTAACAGCAGTATTTTGCTGCGCCTGGGCGTCATCTCGTCTTTGAGGATTTTCCAGCCGTTATCGGAGAGTGAGGCCAGTTCATCTTCGCGATATGGTCGCACCAGCATCCCCTTGTAGCCGCCTTTGACAAATACGATCGAGCCGTCATCTCTGGCAACCGCGTTGGGATCGCCGGCAAACTCGCCGAAACTGTCGACAGTCATCAGCATCACGCCCTCGGGTTTGAGAACTCTGCAGGCTTCACTTATGGCATTGACAAAGCCGGCGGCGTCAAGATGATCGAACAGGTGGTGGGCAAGAATACCGTCGATGCTTTCACTCTGAAAGGGGAGACTTCTGGCATCGCCTGTGATGACCAGTCCTTTCAGCTCTTCTTCGAAAAAATTGTTTTTCATTACTCTGGCTGCTTTGAACGACAGGTCGATACCGACTATGTTGTAGCCGACCTGGCTCAGATAAAGACTGTTGCGGCCTTCACCGCAGCCGAGATCGAGAACTGTTCCGTTTCTCGGGACATAATTGAACAGATGCTGCACCAGCTTGGCCGAAGGCGCAATCATGCCATGATACTTCAAAAATCGGTTCCAGGTTTTTTCCCAGTAGTGGCGAGCCTGAGCTTCGATTTCGCTCATTTCAGTTTCTCCCGGTATACTCTATCGAAACGGCGGTAATGTCGTCGTGTTGTTTGGCAGACTTCGAAAACTCTTCGACTTCCGCGAGAAGCGCGCCGGCGACATCTTTGCTGCGCGGCCGCGTCAGAAATTTCTTGAGACTGCTTTCACCATATTCTTCTTCGTTACTGTTGCGCGCCTCGGTGACGCCATCAGTATAAAGAAAGAGCAGGTCGTCCTTTTTCAGCTTGAAGGAGATTGATTCGTAGGCATAATCTTCGAGAATACCAAGCGGAAGACCCTTTGAGGTCTTTTCGTGTATGGCTTTCTCCATGCCTCGACCGGTAACCACCAGAGCCGGGTTGTGCCCCGCACATGACAGTTCGATTTCACCAGTCCCCGCATTAATTATAACGTACATTGCGGTAATAAAACGATCGTTAGTGATATTTTTTGCGATGATCCGGTTAGCTCGGGTTAAAACCTCGCTGGCATCAAGCTTTTCAAGCTCCATCGTCGAGAGAGTAGTTTTGAAAACAGTCATGATGATTGCTGCCGGCACGTTTTTGCCGGCAGCATCGGCAATTACCACTGCCAGCCGGTTCTCGTCGAGTCTGAAGAAGTCGTAGTAATCGCCGCCCACTTCTTCAGCCGATTTGCTGATTCGACTTATCTGCAGACCAGATATCGCCGGCACTGCCTGTGGCAGCAGGTTCTCCTGGATTTCTCTGGCCATCTGCAGCTGGTCATCCATCTTCTTCTTGAGGTCGTGTTCCTGCAGCAGGCCGTCTGTCTCGATAATCGAGGCGATCTGGCTGGCGATGATCTGAATGAAAAATATTTCCTGCCACGACAGCCGGGTTTCAGGATTCAGGTAGTATACGAATAACAAACCGCGCTGTTCGTGCTGATCTTCTGCTCCATGTACCGGCATGTTGAGCGGTTCGGTGATCAGGCTGCCTTTGAGGCCCTTTTCGTGTTTGCGAGTGGCAAGAGTCGGGTTGCTGCCGATTGCCAGCGGACTATAGACCGGCTGAAAAAAGCTGCTGCCGTCGGAACCT
>JAKJFO010000006.1:54477-54708 GCA_022704885.1 Candidatus Rifleibacteriota bacterium
CCGCCGATCTTGACGGATCCTGCGGATTGTAACCGACAGATTCGCAGTAAGGCGCGAATTCACTGCTGGTTTTAAAGCGTTCGCTGAATTCAGGGTCACCAAGTCGGGTAAAAAAACGATTCAACTGGCCTGGCGCGCTGTCTCCATCGGCTATTTCAGCTTCTTCTCTGATTATCATCACTTTGACCAGGTCGATGCCTGGGCAGTGACAGATCAGCTGCTCGAGAATCA
>JAKJFO010000070.1:0-17679 GCA_022704885.1 Candidatus Rifleibacteriota bacterium
CTCGAGTTGTTTAGGCTGATATTCTCCGGATGCGTATTTTTTGAGGGCCATCTGCCCCAGCTTGCTGAGCAGTTCGTCGCGGCGCTTAATGAAACGTTCGCCCTGCGATGCCGACTTCTTTTCTTCTGGAGACTTCGAAAACAGGCCCTTGAGCTGCTCGAAAAATCCCTGCGGCTTTTTCTCAGCGGCTTTTTCTTCCTGTTCGGCATACTTCTGAATGAAGAAGTTCATGCGCAGAATCTCATGGCCTGTGGTCAGCAGATCAGGCAATTCAAGCTCACCTTGCGCAGATCGGTAACCGAAAAGCTCAAGGTAGCCTTGTTCGACAGGCCAACGGCTTCATCTTTGCCCTGTCTGAAAAACTTGCTGACGGCGCTGGCGATATCTTCCATGGCGCCTTCATCCGAGCCTTTGCTTACAGGAGCTACAGGCTTCACCTCCTGTGGTGAAGCTACAATGGTTTCGGTCGGCGGTTCATTACCAAATTTTTCTTCAAGCAGCTTGAGGGCGCGATTAGCAGTCTCCTTAAAAACACCTTCGCCGTTTACCGCCATTCCCTTGAGAAAACCCCAGGTGGTCGAATCGTAATAGTTTGCCAGCGCGATAATAGCCTTGATGCGCGTCTCAGCGTGGGCAGAAACCCGAGCGGCTTCGACCAGCAGTTCGATCGCTTCGCCGGCCTGAATGTGCGACAGCGCATAAATGGCACTGCCTTTCATCCATTCCTCATGTGATTCAAGCATTTTTTTAAGCTCGGCAAAAACCTTCTCCTCGCCAAATGCCTGCAAAGCCTTGGCCGCGGCAGCACGAATACGATTGTCTGGGTCGGAAAGTGCTGAAAACAGGCTCGGAATCGATTCTTCTACCTTGAGGGCTTCGAGCGCTTCGATAGTATTCGATCTCACCCGGTTGTCGGGATCATTGAGAAAACGACTGAGAATACCGGCCTGCTGCTTGTCGAGAAAGCTTTTGAGTGAGCTTATCAGGGCAGCTCTGACAAAAGCATGTTCTTCGCTGTCGAGCATTTTTATCAGCTGATCACGATACTGCGAAAGATTGCGCGATCTGATCTCCATAACCGCTGCCAGACGATCTTCGTAATCAGTCGAGACAAGCCGCTCATCGATTTTCTCACCAGCAGCGTCTTCTTCGCCGGCTTTGAGCAGCTTTTCAGTCTTCTTGATCTTGTCGATCGCCTTGCGCGCAAAAAAACGCACCGAAATATTGCGGTCACCGGTGGCAGCGATAAGGCTCTCAAGAACCTCTTCGCGCGTAGCCCGATCTGGAAAATCCAGCTTCATCAAAGTCATGGCCGACAAAGCCCGCAAATCATCATCTGAGTTGGTCAGGTCTTTAATGAGTCTCTTGATTTTGATATCCATATTCTCACAACTTCCCAATTTCTGAGTTGAGATAGTCTAACACAATATCTGCCCAAAAAAAACACCACCATCCTCACTTGAGAATGGCGGTGCCTTTGGAAAGATCAATATGCGCGTGCGACAAAAACCCGCTTTTGAGCCGGTTTACCACAAGCTACGCAGGCAGTATCAACCGAACCCTCGTTAAAACACCTTATGGTTGCGCCAGCCTCTGCCTTGAATTTAGCTTCACACTCGGCGCCACCGCACCAGCAAAGGTCGGCCATCGACTGCTTTTCTTTGATCGCGCTGATAAATTCGTCAAAAGTCAGGGCTCTGACGGTTTTATTCTTGAGAATCTCAGCCGCCTGATTGAAGAGAGTCTGCTGAATTTCTTCCATCAGACGCAGCACTGTCGTTTCGAGTTCGGCATCGGGTATGAACATCTTCTCACCGGTATCGCGGCGCACCAGGCAGACCTGGTTCTTTTCGAGGTCTTTCTGGCCGATTTCAACACGCAGCGGCACACCCATCATTTCGTATTCTGAGTATTTCCAGCCGGGCTTGAAGCCTTCGCGATCGTCGAGATGAACTCTGATATCGCTGACTGACAGACGCTTGACCAGTTCGCGCGCCTTAACGACGACATCCTGTGAATCCTTATAAACGATAGGAATAACTACAGCCTGAATTGGAGCAACTTTTGGGGGAAGGCGCAGGCCGCGGTCGTCGCCGTGTGCCATGATCACCGCGCCGATAATTCTGGTCGACATGCCCCATGAGGTTGTCCAGGCGTATTTTCTCTCGCCGTCTGAATCGAGAAATCTGATATCGAAGGCTTTTGAAAAGTTCTGGCCAAGATCGTGCGAAGTGCCTGACTGCAGCGCCTGACCATCTGGCATCAGAGCCTCGATGGTATAGGTATTGAGCGCGCCGGCGAACTTTTCCTTCTGACTCTTTTCCCCGGTTACCAGCGGAATTGCCAGTGAACCTTCGACGAATTTGCGATAAACGCCGAGCATCTGCATGACTTCTTCGCGGGCTTCTTCATGGGTGCGATGAGCGGTATGGCCTTCCTGCCAGAGAAATTCAGTAGTGCGCAAGAATGGGCGGGTAACCTTTTCCCAGCGCACAACATTGGCCCACTGGTTGATAAGAACCGGCAGATCGCGATAGCTTTCGATCCATTTAGAATACATATGACCGATAATAGCTTCTGAGGTAGGTCTGATCGCCAGACGTTCCTCAAGCTCCTCACGGCCGCCATGAGTTACCCAGGCGACTTCGGGAGCGAATCCTTCGACATGTTCGGCTTCTTTGGTGAGAAAGCTTTCGGGAATGAACATCGGAAAATAGGCATTCTGGTGTCCCAGTTTTTTGAATTCGGCGTCGAGAATTTTCTGAATGTTTTCCCAGAGTGCGTAGCCATAAGGCCTGATGATCATACAGCCCTTAACCGGCGAGTAATCAGCCATACGCGCCTTGAGCACGACATCGGTATACCAGCGCGAAATATCTTCTGATTTCGGGGTCACGGCTTCCATGTTCTTCTTGTTGGTGTTCTGAGTATTGGGTTTGTTCATCGGCCTTGCCTTTCACAACAGTAATAAAACAATCGAGCGCCCATTATATGGACGCCCGATTGCTTGTGTCAAGATGCAATTTTGCCTAGAAACCGCCGGTTCTGACCTTTGCCGCAAGCGCTTCGATGAGAGTGCCGAGGCGTTTATTGCCGGCAACGCACTTGCTGGCCTGATGAAGCGTCTGGCCGGCATTGCTGATTTTACCGAGATGAAACTGCGCCAGTGCCAGATAATAACCAACTTCGGCATCTTCAGGATGCAGTTTATTAAGACTGTCGAGCAATTGTGCTCCGCGTTCGTATCTGGATACTAGTACACAGGCTACACCCAGGTCATGATATATTTTCGTCTTCATTTTCGGAGTCGCCTCGAGTTCGCCACAGACGAATCTCTCGTAAATTTCGATAAGACCGTTCCAGTTCTTGAGCTGTTTATAAATGCGGCCAAGAGTAAAGTTGGCCTTAACGTGGTCTGGCTGCTTGTTAATAAATGACTGCAGATAATCACGCGCCTGCTCGTAGTTTTTCTGCTCTGCCTGCATCAGGCCCATATAAAGATAAACATTGAGCGGTGGCGCCGCATCGGTTTCGAGCACCCGGCTGAACTCGCCCATGGCCTTTTTGTATTTGCCGACATTGTAGGCTTTGAGACCGGCACGGTAATGTGGTGATACTTCCTTTTTCTCTCTGGCAGGCTTTTTGCTCTTCTTTACCGGCTTTTCTTCTGCCGGAACGCCGCCACCAAGTTCACCCAGGTTCATCAGGCCCGGCAGACCATCTTCATCTGCACCACCGACTGAGAGATCGAGGTCGAGTTCATCATCGACCGCGGTCTCAGAAGGTGCTTCCGGTCGACCGGAAGGAACTTCCGGAGTTACCGGCAGAGCTGGTTCTTCGCTTTCTTCGGGCTCTGACACCGGTTCTGGAACTGGCTGGCGTGGGGGCAGCGGTCTTTCGGAAACTTCGATTTTCTCGAAGTTTTTGAGCAGAGGCTCTGGCATGCTGTCGCCCTGAGCGAGAATCTTGAGTGAACTGCTCAAAGAAGGTATCAGAGCTTCAACCTGATTTTCGTGCTTGAGCTGGCCGAATCTCTCGACCAGATCTTCGAGAATCTTGCGTTCACCAGCCTTGATCAGAATTTCTGACAGGGCTCGAATAACCTGAGGGTCTCTCTGTTCAAGGCGCGGCGCTACCGACTTAACCCCTTCGACGCCGCCAATAGCGGCTACTGCCGACAACAGCGCCTTAACCACAGGCAGGCGCCGGTCTTTGACATGCAGCTTGATAGCATTCATAGCTTCTTCGATCGGGTGAAAGACGAAGAAATTAAGGCAGGACTCGAGGTTTGGCGCGGCCCGCTCAGTTTTCAGAAGGCCGAGAATCTTCTTGTGAGGGAACTTGGAAAGGCGCGAAGCCATGTCGGTTGCATGCTTGCGGATCCACTTGTTGTGGTCAGAAAGCGCCAGATCCAGCTGATTGAAAACGAACTCAGAAGAAAAGTTGCGCAACGACTGAATCATGCGTTTGCGCACGACTTCACTTTTATCGGCGATCAGAGCCGCGCCGAGATCGTGGTATTCGTCAGAAGGAATCATGCCGAGAATAAAAGCCGCACTGCGCCTCAACTGAACGTCGTTCGAAGCGACCATTTCCTGAATCTCCGGTTTGATCTTTTCGGGCTCGAGTTTGGCAATCGCAAGTATGGCGTTGGCACGAATGCGGTTCGGGTCATGCAGATGCTCTTCGACGCGATTCTTGATCTCTTCTGGCGGCAGACTGAGATCGCCGACCGCTTCGATCGAGTTGGCGCGCAGACGGGCATCACGCGCCTGCAGACCTTCGTCGAAAATCGGCAGCAGAGTGACGCTGCGAAATCGTGCGAGAAAAGAGATCATCAGTGCCTTTCGGCGCAGGTCTTCGTCCTGATGGTATTTGTCGATAAGAATAGGAATCGAGTCGAGCTCGCGCATGATGCAGAGAAGACGCAGAATCGTCATTGAGATCCATTCATCAGGATCAGAAATAAATTCGCAGAGCGCGAGAGCTGCATCTTTACCACCAATGTTGAACAGGGCATTTGCTGCCTGAAAGCGCACATGTCGGTCTGAATCAGCCAGATATGGCTGAAGTTTTGCGACCAGCGCAGCTTTTTTGCGCATTCCCAGTTGTTCGACAATCAGGTCGCGATGCAAGGCGCGCGGCTGTTTAAGCAGATCGAGAAGAAAGTTTTCGATTTCTTCGCTGTCGAACCTGCTGCCAGCAATGATCGATTCTTCCTGTTCAGGATGATTTTGAAGATAGCTGAAGACGATGCCTTCTGACTGCGGCAACCCGGCTTCTGCAAGCAGCAGCGTCAGTTTGGCGGTTGTCGGTTCAGAAAAGCCTGATCCCAGGCTTCTTGTGACTGCCGAGGTAATTTTTTCCCTTAATTCTTTGATTCGTTTAAGTGCTACTTCGTTCATTCTTCGAGCTCCTGCAGCAGGCTCTTAACATAGGCCTGATCGATACCCTCTTCGCGCATCAGCTTTTCAAGAGAGTCTTTCAGCGTGACGCAACCGTCGCGTTTGGCCATGATCATCGCCGTGTTGAGCTGGTTGTATTTCTTGTCACGAATGAGGTTGCGAATCGCCGAATTGACGAGCATCAGCTCATAGGCCACACTGGGCGGCTGCATCGGGTCGATATTCGGCACCAGCAGCTGCGAAAAGATTCCGATCAGGCTCAGACTGAGCTGCGAACGTGCTTCTTCCTGCTTGCCCGGCGGATACATACTGATAATATGCTCTATCGTCTGCGCCGCGCCGGTAGTTGGCAGCGAAGAAAGCACAAGGTGACCGGTTTCTGCGGCCATCAGCGCCTGTTCGATAATCGCACGTTCTTTGAGTTCGCCGATGATCATGACATCGGGGTCTTCGCGCAATGAGTTGATCAGAGCATCATAATAGCTGTTGATGACCTTGCCGATCTCGACCTGAGTAAAAACGGCCTGATTCGGCGTATAGATGACCTCGATCGGGCTTTCCATGGTGATGATGTGACGTGCGAAACGCTTGTTGATAGCGTCGGCCATGGCCGCGATAGTCATACTCTTGCCCGAACAGGAAGGCCCGGTAATCAGAAAAAGTCCACGCGGCCGCGAAGCAACGTTGATGAGGGATTCTGGCAGGCGCAGGCTCTTTATGCTCGGCACCCGGGGCGGAATGAAGCGGAATGAGCCGGCGAGGCCCTCGCGCTGCTGAAAGATATAGTATCTGATGCGGGCACGATTGCAGCGATAAGAGAAGATAGAATTGACGAAAAATTTGCTGCGCAGCTGTTCCTGCTGACTGGCGTCAACGATTGGCAGAAAAAGGTCATACATCTGCTGTGGCGCCAGGGCTTCATCTTCAGAGATGATAAGATGCCGGTTAACCCTGAACGAAGGCGGCGCGCCCGGCTTGAGAATGAGATCGCTGGCGCCCATTTCGAGAGCACGCTCAAAGTAGTCAAAGACTTCCGGTTTCATGCAGCACCTCCAGGGCCATCTCGCTCTTCGATCTTGCGTTTGACGTAAGTCTTGTTGTTGGCAGCGAGCAGGGCATCGTTCTTCTCGATCTTGCCGGCAAGCGCGAGATCTACCAGAGAATTGTCGAGCGAAACCATACCAGTGCTCGAACCCGACTCAAGATACGACGAAATCAGATGCACGCGATTTTCGTTGATCAGACCGCGAACGGCTGAAGTATTGATGAGAATCTCAAAAGCGGCGATACGACCGCGCGCGTTGCGACGAGGTACCAGAGTCTGAGTAACGACACCGATCAGATGTGAACCGAGACGACCGAGAACCTGAGAATGCAGAGTCTGCGGGAAAAGATTGACGAAACGGTCGATGGCCTGAATCGCCGTGTTGCTGTGCAAAGTGGCAAAAACCAGTTTGCCAGACTCGGCAGCCAGCAGAGTCATTTCGACGGCATCAGCATTACGCAGTTCGCCGACCATGAGGACGTCGCAATCCATCTGCAGGGCACCACGAATACCTTCCTCAAAGGTAAGGCAGTCGACACCGACCTGGCGTTGGCTGATCAGACTCATTTCGTCTTCGAACAGATACTCGATGGGATCTTCGACGGTAACTACGGTCTTATGATAGGTCGTATTGATATGAGTGATGAAGGTAGACAGAGTTGTCGATTTACCCGCACCGGTAGCGCCGGTTACCAGAATGATGCCCTTCGGGCGGTCGGCCATGCGGCGCCCCGACATTGGCAGATCGATATCGGCAAACGACAGATGCTTGAACGGAATAACCCTGAAAACCGCGTTTCCGCCATGCATGTCATTGAACAGATTGACTCGGAAGCGTGCATTCAAAAAGCTGTAGCCAAGATCGAGCTTGCGATGTTTGAGAAAATTGACCAGCTGCAGATCGTCGAGAATCGCTTCAAGCATTACTTCAAAGTCATTGTAAGAAACTACCGGCATATCCTTGACCGGCCGCATGGTCCCGTCTATTCTCAAAATAGGAGGATAACCTACTTTAAAATGAAGGTCAGACGCGCCTTTTTCAACGCAGAGATTCAGTAGCTCGAAAATCATTGCTCCTCCAGCCTCTAATATGGTTGTCCATACCGCTCATTCAATCATTCCATAGTTAAATCGGTGTCATGCACAATATAGTTTACAAATGTTACCAGAATTCATAATTTTTTGCCCGCAAAATTCGCTTTTGCCATTAATGATGACACCTGATATAATCCTGAAAACTCCAGACAGGTTTAAAAACTACATACATTATGATCGAACTGCAAGGCGTGACACGTATCTTTCCAAACGGGGTCAGGGCGCTTAATAACATAAATCTGACCATCAATCCCGGTGATTTCGTTTTTCTCGTCGGCCCGAGTGGTGCCGGCAAGAGTACGTTTCTGCGCATGCTCTTTCGCGAAGATACCCCGACCGAAGGCAAAATTTTCGTTGACGGCAAAGATATCACCCAGATGCCGGAAAGTCGGGTGCCTTATCTCAGGCGCAATCTCGGCATAGTGCTGCAGGATTTTCAGCTGCTCAAGCGCCGCACGGTCGCCGAAAACGTTGCGTTCGGCCTGCGCGTAATCGGAGCGACGGCCGCTGAAATCAGCAACCGCGTCCAGGAAGCACTTGAACAGGTCGGTCTTTCACACAAGCGCCGCATGTTTCCGACCGAACTTTCCGGTGGTGAACAGCAACGCGTGTGTATTGCCAGAGCCATAGTCAACAATCCGCTGATCCTCATCACCGACGAACCGACCGGCAACCTCGACCCCATGATTTCGCAGGAAATCATGCAGCTGTTTCTTGAAATAAACGCCCGCGGAACGACCATTATCATGGCGACGCACAATCACAATCTGGTCAACAAACTGCGCAAACGTGTAGTAGCTTTGGTTAACGGCCAGATAATCAAAGACGAAGCTGGTGGTACTTATGCTTATGAATAACCCGACCGACTGGAGCTGCCTCTGATGTCTCTTGCCAATCTGTCATTCTTTGTCACCGAAGCCGGCACCAATATGAGGCGCTCGGCGATGATGGCTTTCATAACCATAGCCACTATCGGCATCGCGCTGGTAATGATGGGCGCTTTTCTGCTGACGACGATGAACCTTGAGTCATTTCTCGAACAGATGCAGGCCGAAGCGCTGGTAACCGCCTATCTCAAACAGGGGTTCGCCATAACCGACGCTAAAACTCTTAGCCTCAGACTTACCAGCCTGACCGAAATCGAAGATATCGAAGTCGTGACCCCGGAACAGGCCGCCCGTGAACTGTTCAGCAGTCCGGACGACCAGCAGCTGTTGCAGATAGGCATCACTCAGGACAGCAACCCTCTGCCGACAACCCTGCGCATCAGAATCAAGTCGGGTAACCAGCTCGAATCGCTGTTAGAGAAGCTGAAGAGTGAGCCAATGATCGACAACATCAGCTATGGCGAAGACCTTTTTCAGCAGTTTCATGGCATGTCACAGCTGTTGTGGCTGATCAGCCTGATCATCGTCATCATGCTGGGGCTTGCCTCTCTGTTCATTGTTTACAATACCGTTCGTCTGACGCTGTTCATGCGCCGCGAAGAGATCGTGATCATGAAACTGGTCGGTGCCACCAACTGGTTTGTCAGAGGTCCTTTCCTGGTCGAAGGCTTTATCCAGGGTCTGGTTGGCTCTCTGCTGGCGATAATAATACTTTTTGCCGCTTACCGGTTCATGCTCGCCAAGCTGGTTGAGCTGATTCCCTTCTTTACCGCCAACGTCGGATTCGACCAGCTGTTCAAACTTTCAGCCAAACTGCTCATGATGGGTATTGTACTGGGAATTTCCGGCAGTCTGCTCTCTTTACGCGATATCAGCAAGTTCAGCAAGTCTGCACCAGAAGGGGTCTGAAATGCGATGCGCCCGCAACCGGCAGCTGCTGCTGCTTTTTCTGATTGCAGCATTGTTGTGCGGCGGCTCAACGGCGTATACTCGTGAAAAGGCCAGAGACAACGACAAGCTGCAGACCGAGATAGATGCAATAAATCTGCAACTCGATTATCTCAAACTCAAACTCAGTGACAGCCTTAAAAAAACGCGAAATCTCGAAGCCCGTATCAAGGCGAAACGCGACGAAATCGCGCAGCTCAAAAGCCAGGTTGACCAGCTCAGCGAACGGCAGAATGAAATCGCAAAGCAGATAACGAACATCGAGCAGGAAAGCGAAAAGGCCGGACAGCAGATCGAACTGCTGCTTACCAGGTTTCGCGCCAGACTTGTTCAGCTTCACAAAATCAAACAGGGAACCCTGATCGGCTCGATTTTTTCGGCCCGTGACCTGAACTCTTTTCTCAATCGCTATCAGATGGTCAAATATCTTCTGAACAGCGACAAAGAAATGCTGCAACAGCTCAAAGCCCAGAGCCTGCGCCAGCGCAAACTGACTTCAGAAATGCAGGCCCGGCAGCAGCAGCTTGAGTCAGGCAAAAGCGAACTCGACAGCAAGTCCAAAAAGCTCGACAGCGAAAATTCGGCTCTCAGAGCCATGTTATCGACTGTTCTTCTGGAAAAGAAGGTGTTTCTTGAGAAAGAGAAGTCGCTTGCCGGCGCCAGAAAACAGCTCGAAAACGAAATCAGCCGCCTGGAGGCAACACGCAATGACCCTGGCCTCGAGAACGAACTCGCAAAGGTAAAACCAGCCAATGTCACCAGCGCTGCGACACCAGGTAAACTGCCAGATTCAGCCCCTGATGCAGCAAAAATCATGAATTTCATGTGGCCGGTCGCAGCTGCCGGCAGAACAAGTGTCGACCAGACCGGCGATGAAAATACCGCGGCTCTGTATCTGACAACGACCGGAGAAGTCGAGATACAGGCGGCAGCAAGAGGCAAAGTTGCCTATCGCGGCAATATCAGCGGGCTCGGCAACGTCGTCATTATTGGCCACCTCAGAGGATTTTCGACCGTTTATGCCCGGCTCGATGAAATCTGGGTAGGGCTCGGCCAGATAGTTGAACGCGGCGAAGTCATTGGCCGCATACTCGGTGGCCGCAATCAGACCCTGCAGTTCGAAATCAGATTCGGCGGCAAAAAGCAGCAACCCCTCAGCTATCTTCCCCAGGAATAATTTTTGATCAGCGCAGACAGCTGCATCTTTTTCTGGTCTTTGCAAGCTTCCGCGGCGCCTTGCTATCGTCTTCATTGTGGCTCTGTGGCTTTGTGCGGGATCTCTTCTGTTAAGAACTGCCAACTTTTACAGCTGGACTTTTTTTCATTTTCACATAATGTGCTAAAATGTTATACTGCTATTATACATGTTTCAGAGACTTAAGGAGCAATTTGTGATGATCAGACATTTTTTTCGCGGCAAAATTCTGTACAGCGTAATCCTGGCGCTCCTGCTGTTCTCTACCGGGAGCGCTCTTCATGCCTCTTCTACCAACCTGACTTATTTCAAGTCTCTCGACCTGATCAGAAAAGTTCTTGAACTCATCAAATCAGATTATGTCGAAGAAAACGTCGATGAACAGAAGCTTATCTATGGCGCCATCGAAGGCATGCTCAAAAAGCTCGACGACCCCTACACCCGCTTCATGGAACCAAAGTCATTCAAGGAAATGCAGGTCGAAACCCAGGGTGAATTCGGCGGTCTCGGCATAGTTATCTCGATAAAAGACCGCATGCTCACGGTCGTATCGCCGATCGACGATACTCCGGCAGCCCGGGCCGGCATCATGGCCGGTGACATGATCATCAAGATCGACGGCAAAGACGTAATCGACATTGCCCTGCACGATGCCGTAAAACTGCTGCGCGGGCCGGTTGGCAGCAAGGTCGTTCTGTCGATTCTGCGTGAAGGCGACAGAGATTCGAAAGATTATGAGCTGACACGTGAAATCATCAAGCTGCCCAGTGTCAAATACTGGGTTATCGAGCCCAATATCGGTTACATCAGGCTGACCCAGTTCATTCAGACCTCTTCAGAAGACCTCGAAAAGGCCATGATCGATCTCGAAAAGAACGGGGTAAAATCGATCATCCTCGATTTGCGCAACAATCCGGGCGGTCTGCTGACCTCGGCAGTCGAAGTCGGCCGCAAGTTCATTCCCAAGGGCGACATAGTTTCGATCAAGGGCCGTGACGGCGAAGAGAACACCTACAGCTCATTCTTCAAGTATCATCCGCTGCTGCCTCTCATCGTTCTCATCAACGAAGGCTCGGCATCAGCTTCTGAAATTGTTGCCGGCGCGGTAAAAGACAACAAGCGCGGCCTGCTGGTCGGTCGCAAGAGCTTTGGCAAAGGCTCGGTTCAGACCGTCATTTCGCTCAACGATGGTTCGGCCATGGCATTAACCACAGCGCTTTACTACACACCATCAGGAGTCAACATTCACAAGTCCGGCATCATGCCTGACATCGACGTAGAACTGCCAAAACTCGACGAGAGCAAGCAGGACGAGATCCGCAAAGCAATCGAACTCGACCAGAAATACCTGCAGAAACTCAGCAATGCGCACGCCACAGCCGCCGAGGCTGCAGACAAACCGGCATCGGCACCTGTCAGAGTCGAGCTCAGCTCAGGCACTATCACTGTTTACAGCGAAGGCGGTGCCTCTGAGACCCACAAGCTCAGCGGATTCGTTGAACCCCCCGACAGTTTTACTCATAACCGTCTCGAATCGTTCGTCATAAATCCTTATGACACCCAGCTGCAGAGAGCAATCGACATTCTCAAGTCGACTGAAGTCTTTCTGCCACTGATGGAAGAAAAATAACGACAGGTGCTTATCGATGTATAAATGGTTTTCTACCCGCCGCCAGCGCTATGAGCGGCAGCGTTCAGGGGTAACCCTGGTAGAAATTCTGATCGTCACCGTTGTCATCGCCCTGATGGCAGCGGTCTCCTTTCCTGTCTACAAAATCATCCAGCAACGCGAAAAAGAAAAACGCCTGCGAGCAATTTTATATTCCGTGCGCAGCGCTATTGCCGGCAGCAAATCTGCATTATCTATAACATCATTTTTTGAAGGACACCGAAATTACGTAATAGCCTACGGGAAGCGTAAGATAGAGGAACTGGACTTGGCCGATGATGTTGACCTAGATGATGACATTGCGACAATAAGCACAAACTTCACTAAAATAGCGGCTTTTGGCCCCTCGACACCACAACAATTATTAGAATCTAACTACACGATTACCGTTGACGTGGATACTGGCGACGCAGTTAAACCTACTTTTACGATAAACATACCTATAGATAGACGTTTTCTCAGACACATCCCTCCACATCCCTTTGTCGGCTGGATTCCAGATGCCCATTTCGAATTCAAACCAAAAGTCAAGAACGGAGCAGTCACAACAAATACCTTGCTTTTTGATGACGCCCACTGGGGAGTAAACGCATCTGGCGTTGCCGACATAGTTTCGCGCGGCGCAGGTTTAGCATTGAATGGGAGTCGAACTGATGACTGGTAAGCGAAAAGGTTTCTCGTTATTTGAAATGCTGATCGTTGTCGCCATCATGGGAGTAATTGCGCTTGCAGCAGTTCCAGTCGCGGAAATTTCTTACATTAAAACACAAGAAACTTTGCTCGAAAACAACTTGGCAACCATTCGCGAAGCAATCCTTCTGTGGAATCGAGACTGCCGAACCGTTGTCGAAAAACAGGGGCAGCTTTTTAGAGTGTCAGAAAGCCAGATGCTGCCCCCCACTCTTGAGGCTATGGTTAATCCATCGCCGCCTTATGTTATCGACGACAGAGACGGTAACCCTGTCGTAAGCTTCTATCCTAGGCCTTATCTTAATGCGATGCCAGCAGACCCTTTTATAGGTGCCGCTGAGTGGGTAGTTCATTATGCTTCAGCACCCAAAACAGGAACAGAATTTTCCGTAGGCACTTATGCTGCAGGCATAACTTCAAGTTTGGACTCGACGACACATGTCGGTGTTTTCGACGTTTCATGTAATCCTGATCCCGCTAGAAGACGGGGTTTCGTAACAGCCATCGACGGCACAAAATACCAGGACTGGTGAGGGCAGCATGACAAAAAAAGGTTTTACGATAATCGAGCTTCTGATAGTGATAGCCATTATTGGGATTCTGGTCGGGGTAGCAGTGCCATACTACAACGACTATATTTACGATGCGCGCCTGTCGACGCTCAAGCAGAATCTCGCCACCTATCGTCAGGTTCTCAACCAGTTCCGCGGCGACAACCTGCGTGGCCCTTTTGCTGTACCAGTGAATAACGGAGCAGTTCCGCTACTGGTCGATCCGAAATCTGGAAATACAACAGGCTCAGAGCTTATAGCCGGCCCAATACAGCTGGATGGAACATTTAAAAGACGAAGCAATCTCAATTATCTTCAAGCTATGCCGATTTTTATCAGTCCTAATGACGGATCCCCCGTGCCGCCTGCAAAAATTTCACTTGCCACTCCCACGGCCTACTTCTACGACACTGCTGCACCAGTGGGAATTTTCAATATTGACGTAGAATTTGCTTTTACAGACAATGATGGAGATCAAGTATACGATATATCAACAGATACTCAGATTATCAACAGCGTGGCATCTCCTGCAGGACCATTGGCTGCTCCGTTAGCTCTTGATCACACTGGAATTATTGTTGATATAGATGGTGTAATCTATTGAATTTGCTGAATTGGCTGGAAAAATAATTAAGAATTCAATTTGATGTGCCGATACTTGTGAGGAAGGACTAATTAAATCATGGCTGCTGACTTTCTGAAAAGAAAAAGAATCGGTGAGATACTCGTCGAGATGCGCGCTGTCACTCAGGAACAGCTCGAAGCCGCACTCAAACGCCAGCCTGCCGCGCGCAGAATGATCGGCGAAATACTCATCGAAGACAAGGTGCTGAACGAAGAGACTTTGTTCAGAGGCCTTTCCATGCAGCATGGTATCGAGTTCGTCAATCTCGGCAACGCCGAACTAAACTCAGATCTGATCCGGCAGATTCCAGAAAGTCTGATCAAGACCTATAAGTTCATTCCGCTGCGCAAAGAACCAAAGTCTCTGACCATAGCAGTTTTCGACCCGACCAACACCAAGATGTTCGACAGCATCAAGATGGCGACCGGGTTCATGTTCATCAAATGGGTTCTCGCAACCAAGTCGCAGATACTGCACATCATCAACGAAGTGCTTTATCGCCCGCAGAACGTGCTCGACAACGTGCCGATGGACGACCTGCTCAAAGACGTCAAGCTCGAATTCACCAAAGAAGAGAACCTCTTCACCGAAGCGTTTGCCAGTACCGCGACCCAGACCGACCTCAACCTCGAAGAGCTCAAACGCGAATCCGACCAGACTTCGATCGTAACCCTGGTTCACAAGATCATTCTTGATGCGGTTAAAATGAGAGCTTCTGACATTCACATCGAAGCCTTCGAAAAGATCATTCAGGTCAGGTATCGTATCGACGGTATTCTCTACGATATTCTGCCTATCGAAAAAGCCGCGCAGATGGCGATCATCTCGCGCATCAAGATCATGTCGAACCTCGACATCACCGAACGCTTCATGCCGCAGGACGGCAACTTCAAGCTCAGAGTCAAAAACCAGCAGATCGAGTTCCGCGTTGCCATTCTGCCTTCGATTTATGGCCAGAACTGCACGATCCGCGTTCTCGACGCCGGCCGCGTTAACCTCGACCTCAAGGGCCTTGGCTTTCACGACGACGACCTGCGCATTTTCGAATATAACATCGGCAAACCCTGGGGTCTGTGTCTGCTCGCCGGTCCTACCGGCTCCGGTAAAACCACGACTCTTTACTCGGCTCTGTCACTGATCAACAGCCGCCAGAAAAAAATCATCACGGTCGAAGACCCGGTCGAATTCAAGATTCCCGGCGTTCACCAGATGCAGGTTTTCGAAAACAAGAACGACCCGAACCGGTCGCTCACTTTCGCCCGCGGCCTGCGCGCCATTCTGCGTCTCGACCCCGATATCATTCTCGTCGGCGAAATCCGCGATTACGAAACCGCCGAAATTACGGTTAAAGCGGCGCTCACCGGTCACATGGTTTTTTCGACCATTCACGCCAACAGCGCCATAGAAACGATCAACCGTCTCGAAAACATCGGCATCGACCCCTACCTTTACGCGTCTGCCCTTTGTCTGCTGGTTGGTCAGCGCCTCGTCAGAAAAATCTGCCCGGTCTGCAAGACCGAAATCGAACAGACTCCCTATCTTGCGGCTTCGCTCGGCATCGATATGAAAGAACTCGAAAATCATAAACTCTATCGCGGAGTTGGCTGCAAATCATGCAACAACAGTGGTTTCCGCGACAGAACCGGTCTTTACGAAGTTATCGAGGTCACGCCCGACCTCAAGGAAATGATCGGCCAGCGCCGCACCAGCATGGAACTGATAACCTACCTGCGCCGGCGCAAGGTAAAAACCCTCTCAGAATGCTGTCTTACCAAGGTTCTTGAGGGTGAGGTTCCGGTTGAAGAATACATCATGATCAATATGGGAAGTTAATCGATGGCAAGGTTCGGAGCTAAAATCAATACGGTTCTCGAAATGGGAACTTACGAAATGCGCCTTTTGCAACTGGAATCAGCTGCAGAGGGTGAAATTCATCTGAAAAAGTGCCTGTCCACTGACGCTTCCAAGGATTTCGTGGTTTCCACCTTTATCGAATACCCGATCATGGATGCCGAACCGGTGCGCAAAGCTGCCGCCTCTCTGATCAAAGAGACCAAGCTGTCATACGAAAACACCATGCTGCTTCTTCCCGACCACTCTTCGCTGATCAATGTGATGGTCACGCCACCGCGCTATTCACGCAAAGAAATGGAAGAAGCCGTCAAAGAAGACCTCGAACCAGTAATGCCGCTTCCTTACGAAAACTGGTTCATGACTCATCAGAGCATCGGCACCTGGGAAGAAGACGAAATCGTTCTGGCGATTGCGACGATCAAAAACAATCTTCTCGAGGCTGGCGGCATCATTCAAAAGGCCGGACTGAACCCGGTCGTGATCGAGCTCAATTTTTTCAATGTCGCAAATCTCATCGAGCACTATCTTGTTAACAGCGATAACAAAGGCAAAAACATCTGCCTGATTCACCTCGGACATGAGTCGACTTCGGTTGGTGTATTCAGAGACGGTCTGCTGCGGTCTTTGCAGAACAGGCCGGTCGGTGCCTATGACTTTACCAAGCAGCTCAGTAAACATTTTCATGTGCCTGAGCCTGATGCCGACCAGTTCAAGCGCAACGAGAACTTCTTTTTGCCTGAACCATCGCCTGAGCAGGATGTTCAATACAACTATACCGTTATCAAGAATGTGTTTGCACTGTTGTGCCGCGAAATTTTCGGAGCCATCGAAAGCTACCTGACCAAGTTCAGGGAATTCACAATTCATGAGGTTATTATTTCCGGTGGAGGTGCGAACTTCGAAAACATGCACGTCCTGCTGGGCACCAACCTTAACACCAGAGTCCGCTGTGTTTCTGAGCTTTATCAATTATACGTAGCCGGTCGACCGGTTAACGATGCTGAACGCAACTCGCTGGCAGCCGCCTGTGGCTGCTTTTTGAGAGGTTAACATGAAGTATCAGTTCGATCTGCTGCCAAAAGAATACAAGAGTCTGCCCCGCGATAACCTGGGCATAGCACTTGCATTTCTCACCATTCTGGTTTCGATCTCGGCGATCGGCAGTATGTCTATCAAAAACCACAGTGAGCTTTCCGGGGTGCAGTCACAGGTAGACTCGGTCGAAGCTCAGGTTCGCGATATCGTTACAAAAACCGGTGCATTGCAGCCGCCGGTGAATGAAATCACTTCGCTGAAAAACAGCATCAACTTCATCAACCAGAATCTCGACACTCCTGGCAGCAGCCTGGTCGATTTTCTGGCGACGCTTGAAGCGTCGGTCCCGGAGCGGGTGGTCATCACCGATATCAATCCCAAAAATTTCACGAATATCAAACAGAGTTTTACGTTGAGCGGTGAAGCAGCCACGATATTCGATGTACTCGAGTTTGCCAAACGCCTCGAACAGAGTGGCAAATTCAGCGCCATGCTCAAGACGACTGCCAATGCAGCACAGGATGAAGGTTCGGTTCAAAAATTCACTCTTGATTTCACCTATCGTGCTACCAGATGATTTCAGACATAAGGAAATGACGTGAAGACCAGACTACGCTCGATAATCGAAAGAGTTGTAACCTACGGCCTGATCGCAGTAGCGATCGGCGGGCTGGTATATT
>JAKJFO010000070.1:17737-18191 GCA_022704885.1 Candidatus Rifleibacteriota bacterium
AAAATCAGGAACTGGTCGAACTCAACAAAAAACTTGAAGAATCACAGGCCGAATTTGCCAAACGCCGGCAGCAGGTCGCCGATATAACCACCCAGCTGCGCGACAAGCGCCAGGAAGTGAAGGATAAATTCGAAAAGCTGCTTGAGAGCGCCGCCAACTACACCATGTTCATCGAACAGGTGCAACGCAAGGCCCGGGCACTCGACATTCACATTCAGGATTCGACCTACAAACCACCGGCACCCGTTGCCGGAGCAGGTTCGAGTTATCTCGAGTTCAAGTTTGACCTGAGAATTCATGGTGCTTACAACCGGCTCAAACAGTTTTTGTGGGAAATCGAAAACTCGCTTGGCCGGCTGGTCAAAATTTCGCAGATCGAAATAATTCCGCCTCTCAGCGACCCGCAGGGCAACATGTCGATGAAACTCACACTTTCGACATTTTTCCTGCCCTG
>JAKJFO010000071.1 GCA_022704885.1 Candidatus Rifleibacteriota bacterium
CTTCATTCCGTGCGAAAAGCTCTCGATCAGCTCGTTACGACGATCCCAGAGGTCGAACATGCGCAGCATTTCTTCCCCTTTGCTGATGATCCGGTCGCTGGTGACGTTGTAAAGACCGCCCATAAATTCAAAATATTCGAGGGGAGTCAGTTTTTCATACAGATAAGGTCGGTCGGGGACATAACCGATCATCGCCTTGGCTTTGTCGGGCTGCGCAAACAGGTCGTGTGGGCCGATAAAGATCTGGCCACCGCTCGGCTGGATGATCCCGGTCAGAATTCTTATCAGAGTTGTCTTGCCGGCCCCGTTTGGGCCAAGAAAGCCAAAAAGTTCGCCGCGGAAAATTTCGAGACTGACAGATTTCAACGCGGTAAAAGTGCCGTATTGCTTTTTGATTTCGCAGAATCTGATTACTGGTTCATTCTGGTTCATAGTTTTCGATCGTGTCGAGTCCTTTTCGGAACGGTATGTATACCCAGATAGCGGTAGAGGTGAGCAGCAGAACCAGACTGATCAAGATCAGAATGATTCCAGAAGAGCCTCTTGCTACATAAAAGCGATTGAAGAACATTCTGTACATCGGATAAACTTCGAGAATCAGTAAATTAAGAATATAGAAACCCGAGAGCAGCATGTAGATGAAGCCGCCATAAGATCCGGCTATTTTGAGGGGAGAATCGGCAGAAAAATCAGCATAAACTGCACCAACGCCAATCGCCAGTGATGTAATTACCAGGGTAATGAGGATTACGTTGAAATAGCTCATGTACATCAGCACCGGGTGAGAAACCTTGAATACCGAGTTGGTCACCATGCAGAGAATGATGCCGAGAATAAGCATCGGTACAAGATATAGAACCAGTTTGGTCGACAGAATCTTGCGGGGGTTGACTGGTGATGACTTAACTGCCCAGAAAGCCCTGCCTTCCATGCTGATAGATGGAAAAACGAAGCGCATACCGATCGAGGCGACGATAAAGCCGATAAATGGCCCGTTGAGAAAGACCAGAGTGTCGTTCAGTTCGCCACTGTAAAGCGATGGAATATCTTTTAGCGGCAATATCGAAAGGTTGTAGCCGTAGACGAAGACTATTGCAGCCATCATGAATATCTGCGAGAAGATCGCGGGGTCGCGCACGAAATTGGTAATTTCTTTGTTTACTATTACCCTGAATACAGGATCTGCACAGCGGAAAGGCCATACAAGCGCCTTTCTGAGCCATTCCAGGCCGAGAACCTGGTTATCGACAGCTTCCATTGATCGTTGCCAGCTCTGGCGGTAGAACCTTGCAGCAAAAAGGTTGAGCAGTGCCAGACCGGCAGCTCCTAAGACTACCAGAGGTGCGATTTGCCATAGAGCTTCGCCGGTGTTGTTGCGAAAGAGGCTCATGCTGGCCTGGTGCAGCCATGATGAGGGCGAATAGTCGATCAGCGGTACCTGAAGGCTCAGAATATACTGTGAAATGTCTTTGAAATAGCTTGGGTTCAACAGCTTTTCTGCTTCAAGAGAGCGCAGAAAAAAGATCAACCCGGTCAATACAAGTATCGAGAGAAACTGAAAAACCTTTTTCATCTGTCTGATCGGGAAAAATGCCGCCAGAGACAGCGCCGTAAAGCCACCGGCCAGGTTGGGCAGGATGATCGCGAACAGCAGAAAGAATGGGAAGATCAGATAGGCTGGCCAGTTTGCCTTCAGTGCCGTAGCAAAAGCATAAAGAGCCGGCATGAAGAAAACCGCAACCATCCATGAGCTTTCGATGGTCATCAGCAGCATGCGTGAACGGAAAATCATGCCTACCGGCAGCGGTGATGCCATCAGGGTCGGCAGTTCCTCATTGAGGTAGAAAGAAGATAGGGCGGCAATGATGCTGCTGAAAAGCACCATGAAAAAAAGTGTGAGAAAGAGCATTTCAAGAAGTTTTGAAACGAGGAGTCCGCCAAGAATCGGGCCGAAGGTGTCGCCCAGCATGGGTGCGCGTCCGACATACTCGAGAAATCGGTAGAGTCCGTAATAAATCAGAAAGGCGATCAGAACCGAGCCGCCAGAAAGAAAACCCAGCACCAGCCGGCTTCTATGCGAAAAGACACGCTTGAATTTTTTGAAGGCGGGGCTGACAAGCCTGAAAGAATTCATTACCAGACCAGTGGCTGCCAGTCTGGGCCAGAAGGGGTGGGGGAAATATACTGGCAGATGCCGTCTCGGCAGGCCAGCAGACCACGTTTTTCGCAGTCTTCAATCAGGTCTGCTCTGGTTTCTCCGGTTATGTTCTGATGCAGGCGCAAAATATCTTTTGACGACGCCAGGTCGTGAAAGACGTCGCGCCCGATTATGCTGTTTCTGGCCTGCCAGACCAGATGCTGCTCGATCTGAGCCAGCACCCGCCTGTGGTCGAATGCCATCTCAGGCGGAGTGCGCAGAGAGAACCACGCAGCTTCTGCTGCGTCATCATCGCCTTTTGGGGCGAAGGCGGTGTCTCGCACCAGACAGCCGAACACCATGGTTACCGTTCGGCCGCGCGGGTCTCGCCCTGGTTCTCCACAGCAGAAAAGCGGTTTCAGCGGCAGGTCGTAGAGGCCGGTCTCTTCTTCGAGTTCACGGGCAGCTCCGGCCAGCGGCTTTTCTTCCATTTCCATAAAACCGCCAGGCAAAGCCCAATGTCCGATAAAGGGCTTGTGTCCTCTTTTGATAAGGAGTATTTCAGGAAATCCAAGCTGCGGAGTGCGCAGTATTGCTGCATCGAGGGTGACCGATGGCCTTGGATATTCGTAAGTGTAAGACATCAGTCAAGCTCCGAGCGCAAAAATCTTTCGAGCCCTGGCTTGTCGATGAACCCGCAGTAGCGCTCGTCGCCGAGTTCTACGGTAGGCAGCATTCTGATGCGTTCGTGTCCCCAGAGGAGCAACTGGTCGTTGGCTTTTTTTTCGGTGGCCGGATTGTCGACAGCCGACGAAAGTATTGAAGAGTCGATGCCTTCTGATTGCAGGTGCAGACGGAGCGAACTCTGTATGGAAATGTCGATGCGGCTGAAAAAGACACCTCGAAAGACGCTGGTGACGTAATCGATGGCATTTATGTTGCCATAAGCCTCTATGGCACGCGCAGCGGTAATTCCAGATACGTATTTCGCCGGTGGCGTAATCTTCAGGTTCAGTTTGGCGGCATCTTTAACCAGTCTGTTCCAGCGCGGTTCGGCCCATATGTCCTGGTAGTTGTATTTGCTGGTGCCTTGTGGAAAAAGCCCGATTTCGATCGGTGCGATGCTGACTTTGTTGCTCAACATGGACTTGAGCATTTCCCAGGTCATGTATGAATAGGGGCACTGAAAGCTGAAATAGAACTTGATGTTAGGTTTGTTGAAATCGATATTCATTATTTAATGAATATATCAGCAATCGCGCGCAAATTCAATACAGGTGTAACTAATCTTCTGATGCGATATCGAAGTATGGAAAGACAACAGCGGAATTCAGCTTGTGCCTGATGCGCTCGATCAGCTGTGAAGGCTGGCCATAGAGAATCTTTGTCATGCCGTCGATTTTTACTTCGCTGTACTGGCTGAAATCGATGGCCGAAATTTTTCTGAATTCATCGTTGCCAATCATCATCATCCCCTTGTGAACTACCATGGAAAAGTGCGCGGGCTTCATGCTGATGAACTGCTCGAAAATGTCGCTGTCTGGTTGCTGCTTGAATACGATAAAATCAGCCCGGCGACCTGGTAGAATGCTTCCGGTCTGTTTTTCTATACCAAAAATTCTGGCGGCATCGCTGGTTGCCATTTTTATCAGATCTCTGGCGGCTATCGCGCCGTCCAGATGGTCTTTTGCATATAGCCATGCTTTTTTGAGCTCTGCCAGAAGAGTGGTTGAGCCGGATGTTGAGCTGTCGGTGCCTATGGTGAGCGGAATGCCAAGCTCGCTGATTCTTTTGATATCAGGGTGGCGGGCGAAGATTCGCTCACTGGAAGTTGGCAGCCAGACTATTGCCGCCCCGCGCGATGCGATCAGCTGCAGGTCAGCCTCTTCTAGAAAGGTGCCATTGACCAGAACCGTGTTTTTTTCTATGGCGCCCATGCGGTTAAGCTGTTCGATTTCCTCGCGTATTTCCTGGTGCGATCCCTCGCCGGCGTGAATGATGAAGGGAAGTATTCCGCGCGCCTGGCGAAACTGTTCTGCCGGATTCGCGCCCCATTTAAGCTGGTGGTGCGAAACAGAATGCGCCATGTAAAAGTGCTCGAGCAGCGATACCAGTGGGTGTCCGTTGAATGTCGCTGAGATTTCAGCCGGGAAATGATCTACTACCGTGGTGGCTCCCGAAATAATGTTCTTGTACATGCCGACTACGTAGAGATCGGTTACTGAAAGGCGCTGCATCAGCTTGTATTCATAGCTCTCATGCACGCTGCGATCCCAGTCGAACCAGTTCTCGACCGGTGTGGTGCCAAGGCCGGTCCAGCATGAGTCGATAAGGTGATCGTGCGCGTTGATCAGGCCTGGAAAAACCATCTGCCCGCCCAGATCTACTTCGCTTTCAACCGGTTTGCTGCATGGCGTTCCTGGCTCTAAAAGGTCATAAAAACAGTCGTCCTGAACCAGAATGTCACAATGTTTGATCGACAGATCCGGTTGCAGAACCTGGGCGTTGGCGAACAGCTTGAACATTTTTCAATCCTCTCAGAAGCGTCCGAATTGGGGCGTCTCGCTCTTTATTTCTTTGAGAAACAGCTCCCAGCTTTTGTCGGCGAAGGCCATGCTGATGAAGTGTCTGCCAATTTCTTCCAGATACTGAAGAAAGGTTATGCGTTGCAGATCAGGCTTGAGGGTTCTGACTCGGTTGAAGCTTTTGTAGAATTCTTCGGTGTCACGCATGTTCAGAGCCGCCGCAGTGTGACCGAACATGGCTTCGAGATCAAAATTGCGGTCTTTTTCGATTGGCAGAATCTGAGACCCGAGCAGGGTACCGACCATTTCGCCCCTGAATTCGAGCGGAACTGCAAAAATCAGAAATCCGGCGTAGCAGATGTTAACAAATGGGACTTTGCGGCGAAGCAGCCTGTCTTCAATGTTTCGGTAAGTCTTACGGCACCTGGCGCAGCCACGTTCAGTTCCTCTGATGATGCTGCACGGTCCGTAGAAATAGTCAGTCTTGCAGACGACCTCGCCGGTCGTGGAGCGCAATGAAAGAGCGACACCAAGAAACTGCTCGAGCTTTTTGAGTACTTCCGGGATGTGCCCGGAGGCGAAAGAAACTGTACTGTTGACGTTTTTAATGTTTCTACCCGGCATTTCCTGTAATCTTCCTTTCAAACCCGCTGTTGTCTGGCCTGCTCAGTTCCTGCTCTGAATGTATGATGCTCTGGCGATGGATCTTTGCCAGAGCACCATCCCGAGAAGCAGTGAATAGAACTTGGTGTCGTTGTCATCGGCGCGCGAAGTAAGAACTACCGGGCAGCGGGCACCATAAACAAGACCGCCCATCGGTGCCTTGACATAGTATTGCAGCGCTTTGTAGAAGGCATTGCCGGTATCGATGCGTGGCACCACAAAAATGTCGGCATCTCCCTGAATTTTGCCCTGATATTTCTTGATCTGCACAGACTCTTTGCTGACAGCCAGGTCAAAAGAAATCGGGCCTTCAACTGTCATGTTCTTTCGGTCTGCCAGCGCTTTTGCGACTCTTTCGCCAAGAACGGTTGACGGAACTTTCTCAGAAACCTTTTCGTTGGCTGCGAGCATCGCAACCTTCGGCGGGGTATCGACGAACATGGCATAGGCTTCGCTGGCGTTGTCGATTTCCTTTATCAGCGTGTCTTCGTCTGGTGCGATGCACATTGCAGCATCGGTAAGAATTTTAAGGCCGGGCTTGCCCGGAAATTCAAAGAATGTCAGATGTGACAGTATCGGGTTTTTGCGCAGACCTTCAGTAGCATGCAATACTGCTTTGAGCAGCGTCGAGGTAGCGACAAGACCTTTCATGAGAATGTCGCAGCGGCCCTCGCGTACTTCTTTAACGGCCATGGCGCATGCCTTTTTTTCGTCTTTTTCTTCAATGATTCTGACCTGCTCATGGTGAGCGATATCACCATACATGGTTCTGATCTGGTCAGGGTCACCGATCAGGGTTGCCTGTAAAATGCCGGTTTTGACTGCATGGCAAATCGCATAGGCGCAGGCTTCGTCGTTGGCCAGAGGTACGGCCAGGCGGCACTTCTGGTCTGGGTTGAGTGTACTTACCAGTTCGCTGAAAAAATTTTCGCTCATTACAGGCTTCTCCAATCTTGCGGCCGCTTCAAGCCGGATACTCTCTGGGCTCAGCTTCGTTACGAAGAACGCGAAGGGCCCCCATCGCGAGGGCTGCCAGCTCGTCTTCACCGGGCACTACGTGCACCGGCGCAAAGCATTTTACATAGCTGCTGACATTTTCCACCAGCGGCGGACACTTGGCGCCCCCGCCAGTCAGAATTATGCGGCGCACCTGCCCGCGCAGAACGGCCACGTATGAGCCAATCTCTTTGGCAATCTGATAGCACATGGCTTCGAAGACTTCCTGACAGGCTTTGTCGCCATCTTTGATACGGTTCTCTACATCCATGAGGCTGCTGGTGCCGATATGATTCACCAGGCCACCTCTTCCGACCAGGAGCTTTTTGATCTCGGCTTCACTGTATTTGCCAGAAAAACATAGTTTGACGAGCTGGCCTGTCGGCAGGGCGCCAGACCGCTCAGGTGTAAACGGACCAGCTTCGAGGCCATTGCTGACATCTATGCAGCGTCCGCCTTCGATTGCCGATACCGTAATGCCACCGCCGATGTGCGCTACCACGAAATTGTCTTCTTTAATGTCGAAACCTTCGTTAAGGCAGGTCTGGCGAACTACCGCCATGACGTTCAGTGCATGCCAGATCGGTACTCTGGGGATTTCTTTCAGGCCAGAATAGCGGGCCAGAGGCTTATACTCATCGACCACCACCGGGTCGACGATGAACGAAGGTATTCCAAAATCTTTGGTAAAGGTGTGAGCAAGCACAGCGCCAATATTGCTGGCATGTTCGCCGTAACGCCCGCTGCTGAGGTCGTCGAGTATCGGAGCGGTGACGCGGTAGGTGCCACCTGGAATTGGCTTCAACAGGCCGCCACGGCCGACAACTGCCGACAGGGTGTGTGGCTTGATATTCTGCTCGCGCAGAAAATCATCCATGACCTGCCGTCTGAAATCGACCTGATCCATTATCTGAGGGTGTTTGGCTATTTCTTCAGCAGGGTGATTGATCTTCTTTTCTGCTACCATTCGTTCGTTTTCGAAGAGCCCCAGCTTGCTGGAAGTAGAGCCGGGGTTCACTGCGAGAATCTTGAAAATTTCACTCATCTGTCGATTCCTTTCGGCGGGTGTGTATATATTTATGCAAGAATCTTAGCATCGCGCCAGGCAGCTGTCAACGAAACCCGAAAAAACCTGGCGGTGGTTGTCATGCGGTGAACTCGTCACTGAAAAAGGGGTTTTCTGCCTTTTCTTCGGCAATCGTGCTTTCGGGGCCATGCCCGGGGAATACATAACGGTCACTCAGAGAAAACAGACGGCTTTTGATGCTTTCGACCAGCTGTCTGCCGTCTCCACCTGGAAAGTCAGAACGCCCGATCGAGCCGGCAAAAAGGGTGTCGCCGCAAAAAACCATACCCGGAAAAATCAATGCCATGCCGCCAGGGGTGTGCCCCGGAACGGCTGCCAGGTGGCCGCCGGGTCCGAACGTGTCTTTGTCTTCAAGAATGATATCGGCAGGGGCGAGCGAAATCGGGTCTCCCAGCCAGGTAGAAAGATTCAGGTCAGGGTCTCCCAGCATCGAAGAATCTGCGTTAGAGATGGCCACCAGGGAGCCTTTGATCCGTTGCCTGAAGTAATCGACGCCGGCAATATGATCGGCATGTCCGTGAGTCAGAAAAATCGTCACTTCGCTCAGATCGAGCTCGTTTATACGATTAAGGACAGTCGAAGAATCTTCGGCCGGGTCGATCAGCAGCGCCTGATGGCTGCCTGTTTCGTAAACCAGATAGGTGTTCACCTGCAACGGGCCCAGAATGAAACGGTCACAGATCAGATTGTCTTTTTTGAAGGTAACCATGTTATCAGTTTTTCATTCTGCATATTCAGGCTTGACTACGCCGATATACGGCAGGTTGCGCAGATAACCCTTGAAGTCAAGGCCATAGCCGACGACAAATTCATCTTCGAGCTTGAATCCGCAATAGTCGATATGTACATACTGTTGCTGATTTGACGGCTTGTTGCACAACACACAGATTTTGACGCTCGCCGGTTTGCGCTCGCCCAGAATCTTCATCAGGTATGACATGGTCAGGCCTGAGTCGATGATGTCTTCGACGATCAATACATGCTTGTCTTCGATGCTTTCTGAAAGATCCTTTTCGATCTTAACAATGCCTGAGCTGCGGGTGGAATGCCCATAACTGCTGACAGCCATGAATTCAAGCTTCTGTAACAGTGAAATATTGCGGCAGAGATCTGAAGTAAAAAGAAAAGCGCCCTTGAGTATACACACTACAACCAGTTCTTTGCCTTCGTAATCACGGCTGATCTGCTGACCCAGCTCTGCAATTCTCTGCTGAATTGCCTCAGGGTCGATGAGAACCCTTGCGATATGTTTGTCTAACACGATTCTTTCAGACATTTTTTAGTGCCCATTCTATGGTTTTTTTGAGACCATCTTCAAGTGTTACCTCCGGCTGCCATTTCAACAGTGACATGGCACGTGAGATATCTGGTTGTCGGCGTTTCGGGTCGTCCTGTGGCAGGGGGCCGAAGCTGAGTCTGGCCCGCGAGCCGGTTAGAGCCATAATTCTTTCGGCGAATTCACGAATGGTTATCTCAGCCGGGTTGCCAAGGTTTATCGGGTTCTGGTCGCCTTCTTCCATGACCTTGATCATGCCGCGCACCAGGTCGCTGACGTAGCAGAAACTGCGCGTCTGGGTTCCGTCGCCGTAAACCGAGAGGTCTTCGCCTTTGAGCGCCTGCGAAATGAACGCCGGGACAACGCGACCGTCGTTGAGGCGCATGCGTGGCCCATAGGTATTGAAGATTCTGATAATTCTGGTATCGACATTGTGAAAGTCGCGATAGGCGACTACGAGCGCTTCGGCGAACCGCTTCGACTCATCGTAACAGCCCCGCGGCCCGACCGGGTTAACATGTCCCCAGTAGCCTTCGTGTTGCGGGTGTATCTCGGGGTCGCCATAGACCTCTGAGGTCGAAGCCAGTAGAATGCGGGCCTTTTGCGCCTTTGCCATGCCCAGCAGATTATGGGTGCCGAGGGCGCCAACCTTAAGTGTCTGAATCGGCAGTTTCTGGTAGTCGATCGGGCTGGCCGGCGATGCCAGGTGATAAATTCGCTCAACTTTATCAGCGAGAAAAATAGGTTTGGTAATGTCGTGTTCGACTATGTGCAGGTTGTCAGATGCTGCCAGATGCTCGAGATTTTTGCGTGAGCCGGTGATGAAATTGTCGATGACGACGACCTTGTGTCCAAGTGCCAGCAACGCTTCCGTCAGATGTGACCCGATGAACCCGGCGCCGCCAGTAACCACTATTCGCATATCTGCCCCCGCTGTTGAATTGAAACCAGTTAATCATCTACCATTTAAAAGGTCAAGACGAAAGTTGGAACCTTTTTATATAAGCAGAGTCAAAAAAATTGAAAGCTAAACAGGAGGATATAATATGAAGTTCAGGTTCGCCTTTCTGATCTTTTCGATGGTATTGTTCACGGGCTGGTTTGCGCCCGGTGTGTTCGCTCAGTCTGGCCTTGAAGTCGCCATGTCGATGCAGCAGGCATTCGTCAATGTGGCGAGAACTCTCAAACCAAGCGTAGTTAACATTCAGGTCGAAAAAACCGTCAGCGGTGGAATTCGTTGGAGCGACCCATCAGGCGACCCGGATGGCAGCTTCGAAGATTTTTTCAAGCACTTTTTCAGAGGCCCCAATCGTTTCAGCCCTGAGGAGTTCAAGACTCAGGCAGCCGGGTCTGGTCTGATCATCGGGGCGGATGGCACAATATTAACCAACAATCATGTTGTCAAAGATGCTTCGAAGATCAAGGTAAAGCTGCATGATGGCAGCGAACTGGATGCCGAAATTATCGGTCAGGACCCGCAAACCGACCTCGCAGTGATCAAAGTGAGTTCAAAGGCTGTTTTGCAGGCTGCCGAATTCGCAGATTCAGACAAGGTTGAAGCCGGGCAGTGGTGCATGGCTGTGGGCAACCCGCTTGGTCTTGAACAAACTGTCACAGTTGGCGTCGTAAGTGCAGTGGGGCGCTCCGGGATAGGCGCAACTGCCATCGAAGACTTCATACAGACCGACGCAAGCATCAACCCGGGTAATTCTGGCGGCCCGCTGGTGAATCTGAATGGCAAGGTCATCGGCATCAACACTCTGATTTTCAATGCGCCCGGGTCGGGCATCGGCTTTGCGATTCCGTCAAACATGGCTTCGCGAATTGCCGGGCAGATCGCCAAAGGTGGCCGGGTCGAGCGCCCCTACATCGGTATCAGCATGCAGGCGGTCACCGAAGAACTGGCCGGCCATTTTGGTCTCAAAGATCGTGAAGGCGCGGTGGTGATGGAGGCAGCCAAAGATGCACCTGCCGAGAAAGCCGGTCTTAAAGCCATGGATATCATAAGAAAAATTGACGGCAGGTCGATGAAAAGCACCAACGATGTGCAGAAATATATATTGAGTCGCAATGTCGGTTCTACTGTCGACATAGAGGTTCTCAGAAACGGCAAAAAAGAAAACTTCAAAGTGGCTCTTGAACAGATGCCCGACAATTATGGCCTGTCTCCGGCAGAAAGCTTGCCTTCTCTCCCCGGCAACAAGGGTGACAAGGGGCCGTTAGAAGAATTCGGCTTTCGCCTGCAGAAACTCACCCCTGATATGGCGCGTTCTCTGGGCATGACCGGTAGCGAAGGTGTTGTCGTTACCAACGTCAGGAACGGTTCTCCGGCCGACAAGGCCGGACTCAAGGCTGGTGATGTGATTACTCAGGTCAACGGTGTCGAAGTAAAAGAAGAATCTGACGTCGAAAAGGCACTCAAAGAAGGTGGCCGCAACAACAGTTCGGTATTTCTGGTCAACCGTGGCGGAACTCCGATGTTTCTGGTAGTTCAATCTGACTCAAAAGAATGAGGTTCTGATCTCTCTCATCCCTCCCGGGCTGCACTGTTGTAGTGCAGCCCTTACTTTTGGTTGAATGATGATTAATTCGGTTGGGCTCATGCAAATCGCAGTGGTTGCCGATAGCTATTCTGCAAAGAATCTGCAGGGAGTTAACGGTATGTTTAAAGAATTGACCATAGCTATTGCATTAACCGTAATATTTTCTATCGGTGTCGGCGTGCTTTTTGTAAGAACGCTCGTAGAGATGCTTGAGCTGTTCTTCAACGGCGAAATCGACAAGAATGAACCTGTGGCTTCAAAGGGCAGAAACAAGTAACGGTCAGTTACGCAAAGTCCCGTGAATCGAGCAATGAAAAAGTCTTCTGCCATCCTTGTAGATGATTGAATACTTGCCGCCGCGCGGGCATTCTGGTATTTCCTGCAGGGCTCCGATTTCTACAAGCTTTTCTCCGCTGAATTTGGTCATGCGTGTGCCGGTCTTGCGATCATAAAACAGCACAGCCAGAATCAGTGACCGCATGCGGGCAAAACACTTTACCCGAAAATCTTTTTCGTATTCTTCGACCTTGTCGAGTGATTCCTGGTAATCGGTTTTTGCCCTTGTATAAGGCTTGAACAGTTCACCATCTTTCTGGATGTTTATTTTAGTGGTGTCAGTCTGAGAAATTTTCTGAATAAGCTCAAGATAGGAAGACTGGTAGTTCTGGTGAACCTCCTGAAATCTCAGCTGATCGAAAAGTGTCTTCTCGCCGACATCGTCGATAGAAATCGGGGTGCCCCGATAGGCTTCGGGGTCGTAGTCAGAGATTGGCGTGCGCCATTGCAGCAGATTCGCGGCAAACGCAAAAACGGCCAGGAAGACGAATAGCATTCCCAGCCAGTAAAGGCTTTGTCCAGAAAAAATTTCCTTGCTGTTCACTTGATTACAGGTCACATCATAATATCTTTATCTGCTGCTGTCAATTTTAGCTCGTCTGAGTCTATGTGAATGTAAAATTTTTTTATTGAGTTTGACCTGACGAAGTCTTATGATATAATCCGTGCTCATAAGTACACGGGGGGAGTAAAAATGTCTGACGAATCCAAAAAGACCGTCTTCAGAAAAGTGGTAGTTCCCGAGGAAATGAAGAAGAAGTTCCTCGTCGGAAATTCTGCGCCATATCTTGGGAAGCCAATAGAGCTGCCTGCCGGTTCGTCTTTTACAATAGGCCGAGAAGAAGGCCGAAGCCTGCAGCTGCCAAGCGACATGGTATCGAGACTGCATGCCGTCATCGAATCCCGCGATGGTAAAATAGTTCTCATCGACAAGGAAAGCTCGAATGGCACCAGCCTCAATGGCGAACAGATAACCCCGCTCGATGCCTACGTTCTCTCCCATAAAGACGTTATCAAATTCGATACTTTTGAGTTCATCTATGTAGATACTGCTGTCGGCGACATCTGGCAGACCTTAAAACCCCTGTCACGCGAAGGTTCTCAGATCGTTTCCTTCTACAGCCCCAAAGGCGGCAGCGGCATCAGCTCGATCATTGTGAATCTTGCTTACATTCTTGCAAAAAAATCAGAGAAGAAGGTCGCGATTGTCGATCTTGATCTGCGTTTCGGTGATATTCTCACCTTCATGAACGGCAAGGTAGGCGCTTCAATAACTGAACTCACCCGAGAGACCGAAATCACCCCCGAAAACATAGTTAATTACATGCACAAGGGGCCCGATTTTGACTATCTGCCGGCACCCAAGAAATCAGAACATGCCGACCTGGTTAATTCAGGCCATATCAAGTCAATCCTCTGGAGTCTGCAGTCAAAGTATGATTTTGTTCTTGTAGATCTCAAGAGCGAAATCGATGATGTTACCATCACCTGCTGGGAACTCTCAAACCTGATTTATCTGGTGGCTTTGCCCGAAATCGGTCACCTGCTTGCGGCCAGACGCGTCATCGAAATCATGAATACTTTCAAATATCCCGAAAGCAAGTTCAAGCTGCTGGTTAACAAAGTTGGTCGCGAAGGCGCAGTCAGTGCAGACGAGGTCAAAGCGTTTCTCAAGAAAGACATTACCACCCTGCCGTATGCGCCAGATGATGCGATTCTGACGTCGAACGGTGGCAAACTTCTGATGTCCGAAAAGCCGTCGTCGCCACTGACCAACGGCCTGCTCAATTTGAGCCGCATGATCGTCGGAGAAGAAGTGATAACCGAAGAGGGCGGCATCTTTTCTAAATTAAAGTCAATGTTGGGCTTTTAAAAACCAGAATCTTTCAGAGAGAGTATCTGTTTGCCAGACTATTCTAACAAGCGGGCCGGAAACTACACCATCCTGAGAAAAATCGGAGATGGTGGTTTTGCGACCGTATATCTTGCACAGCATAGCGTGCTCGAGAAAAAAGCCGCAGTCAAATTTCTTCTCGAAGACTGGATTGATGAACCAGACGTGGTATCGCGCTTTTTCGATGAAGCCCGCACAATGGAGCGTCTGCACGATAACCCCAATATTGTTAAGATCATCGATATCGCAACTGTGGAAAAATGTGGTGAAGAAGGCCTGCCGCCCTATTTCATAATGGAATATATCGACGGCCGCTCGCTTGAAGAATTTGTCAGATCGGACGAGCCTTTTACCCTCGAAGATATAGTTAAAATCATGTCCTGCGCACTTTCTGCCCTGCAGCATTGCCATGACATGGGCGTTGTGCATCGCGATGTCAAACCAAGCAACTTCATGATCACCAAAAGCGGCGATGTGAAGCTCACCGACTTTGGTATCGCCAAGGCCAGCATAAATACTAGCAAAACTGGCGAAGGGCTCACTCTTGGGTCAACCGACTATATGTCTCCCGAACAGGCTCTTGGCAAACGCGATCTCGATTATCGCTCAGATATTTATTCACTCGGTGTTTCGCTTTACCAGATGGTCTGCGATCGACTTCCATTCATCGGTGACAGTCCCAATGCTATTGCGTTGATGCATATTCAGGAGAAGCTGGTGCCGCCGGTTGATATTATTCCTGATATTCCGATGCGGCTCAACGATATCATTGTCAAGGCCATGGCAAAAGACCGTGAGCACCGTTTCCAGTCATGTAACGAGATGCTCGAAGAATTGCGCAAGCTCGATCAACCTTATGAGCCAAGCCTGCAAATGCCGGCTGTCGATATTACCGGAATGCATGACGAACTGGTCGAAGATCATATCACCGGTGTGCATGCGAGTGCCGACGGCACTACAACAACGCGTGTTGCAGCAGTCAAACCGCCGGCATCACTGATCAATGCCATTCGCGTGTTTTTGATTATCATTGGCTTTACCATGCTTTTTTTGCTGGTATTCAAAGGACTGAATTACCTGACGCAGGCGCGTCTCATAATCGATACATACCCGCAGGGTGCCGCTGTCATTCTCAACAAGAATATAGTCGGCAGCAGCCCGATCGATATCTATCTGCCGCCGATGGGATATCTCATCAGCCTGAGCCATCCTGGTCACGCAACTGCCAGTTTTTATCATGATCTTGCAGCTCGTCAGAAGCTCGATATCAATCGCAAATTGCTCGAAATCGAACCAGCGACGATGAAGGAATTCTCTCAACAAATGGAATCACTTGCTGCCGCTATCAGGCAACTTCCATCCGATCAGCCCAGAAACAAAAAAGATCAGGCTGAATATGACGAACAACTGGCCGCCGTGACAAAGTCATGGGAAGAACTGTTCGAAAAGCTGCGCGATAACTCTGACGATGAGCGATTCAATCAAAGTTTTATCGAATTCTGTCGCAAATACGCTGACATCAGTAAGGCTGACGAGTATTATACCAGGCTGCTTGTCGAAAAACCTGTCGCCATGGCTTATGCTTTTGCCGGCTATGTCAAAATGCTGCAGAAAAACCACAAGGAAGCGCTCAGGCTTTACATGGAAGCCTGGACCAGAGATCAGAATAACAGGTTTCTCTTAAATTCACTCGGAGACTTCTTTATCGCCGACAAAAAGCCCGACAGGGCAAGACAATACCTTGAGATGTCTCTATTTCTGTATCCAGAGCAGGACGAAATCCGCAAAAAACTGGCTGAACTGAATTGACCGGGAGGAAATGTGCGTTATTCGGCTTACGGTAAGACGCATGTAGGAAAGGTCCGAGATCACAACGAAGACTCCTTTTTCGTGTCTGATGACAGTGGGTTCTTCATTGTTGCTGACGGCATGGGAGGCCTTGCCGCCGGCGAGGTTGCTTCGCAGATTGCAAAGGATACAATATCCAAAGCTCTCAAGAAGAACGGTGATTCTTCCACTCCATATGACAGGGTTTTGCGTCAGGCTATCGAAGACGCCAATGCCAGAGTCAGAGAAGCATTGGTAGAGAATCCTTCTGCCAGAGGCATGGGCAGTACCTGCGTTGTGCTGGCATTCAAAGACAGCGATTTTTACATTGCCTACGTTGGTGACAGCAGAATTTATCTGTTTCGCAACCATCATCTCAAGCAGATTACCCGCGACCATTCATATGTCGAAGAATTGTTTCTGCGAGGTCTGATCACAGCTGAAGAAAAAGTCGATCATCCCTACAAGAGCTCTATCACCCGATATATCGGTCATGCCGAGAAGATCGAGGTTGATATTACCTCCGGGCCGTTGTCGAACGACGATATTTTTCTGCTCTGTTCAGATGGTCTTACTGGTGAAGTGCCCGACAATGTCATCGAAGAAGTGCTGATGACGACACCTGAAATTAAAGATGGTGTCGAAAAGCTCGTCGATCTTGCTCTTGAACACGGGGGGAATGACAACATCAGCGTTATCGCGGTGAAGGTCGAAAAAAAGAAGCCTGGATTCTTTAAAAAGCTTTTCAACTGGTGACAGCTCACCAGGTGGTCGCGTTCAAAAGCGAATGCATGCTTAAGCGGGGCGCAGCAAAGCAATCTCTCTGAAATTTTGTCATTTTTCAGCAGATCAGCTCAGGCCAAACACTTCCTTGAGCAGCGAGAACATGTTCCATGTGCCCTTTTCAAATTCTTCGCCAGTAAGTGTCGCGCAGAGTTTTTTCATGGCCATCAGTACATCCGAGCCTTCGCTGCTTTTTGACAGAACGAAAGGTACGCCTTTGTTCACCGACGGCACAACGATGTTGCCTTCACTTGGTATGAAGTGGCTGATCGCATAGCGCAACGATTTTTCTACCTTGGCTGGCTCGAGCCCCATCGATTTGAAGGCACGATTGAGCACGACCTTGATTTTATCTCGGGGCACCTTTATGCGCTGCAGCAGATCCAATAACAGTTTGGTATTCTTGATGAAGGTCAACTCCATCGTCATCATCAGCATGATCATGTCGCTGATTTCGAGAATTTTCAGTTCGAGTTCAGACAGCTGGTTGTGCGTGTCGATGATGACGAAGTCGTAGTTCGCCTGAAGAATATCGACGATATGTTCGACCAGCAGTGGTTTTATCGTCTCGGCCAGTTCGGGCAGTGGTGGGGGCAATAATACCTTCAGGCCACTCGGGTGCGTGGTCAACTGCTTTTCGATTTGCGCAATCTTGATCGGGGGGCGCTCGCTGACCAGTTTGTGAATATGGTTTTCAGAAGGCAGCCCAAGAAGTATGGCCTGATCACCGAAGGCCAGGTTCATGTCGAGCAGCACGACTTTTTTCTTCCAGTAGCGCGCCAGCATTACGGCCGTGTTGGCGGCAATCACCGATTTGCCGGCACCACCCTTGACATTGAAAAAGGTAATGACCTTACCGGCTTGAGTTTTGCTCATGCCTTCCTCGAGCAACTGCGGGGCACGCCGGGTGTAGAGGTCGCGCGATTCCTTGGCGAATCCGGGGTAAAGGCCGATCAGGCGCAAAAATTCATTTTTTGGCAGATACATCAGGTGGAATTCCTGATACCCGACGAGTGTCGCCAGAGATGGGGTGCCGTTGAGAATTTCGACTTCGCCGTAGGTGTCGCCCGGGTCGAGACAGAACAACGTGCTCTTGCGCTGTCTGTAAGTTTTGGTGACAGTAAGCTGCCCTTCTACGACAAAGACAAGCTCTTCGAGCGCTTCCTTTTCTTTGATGACGACAGTGCCAGAAGCGTATTTCTTGAAGCGGCAGATCTTTTTAAGTTTTTCGATCTCTCTGGAAGGCAGTGTACTGAAGAAAGGAAATATTTTGAAATCAATCATAGTATTCTCACTTAACGAGATTGTTTATTTTCATCGCTGAAAAGAAAATACTTGTAATCATGGATTTTTGCAAGAAAAGTAAACTTTTGTAAAAAAATAGGGTAGACTATAAAAACAAGTGCGAAGGGGGAGCGAAAATGAAGATATCTGGCAAAGCAGTTCTGTTGCCCGTTCTGCTGCTGATCTGCGGCCTGGTTACAGCTGGACAGAACCCTTTTGACTCCGACAAAGTCAGTGTTTCTGGTTATGGCGATACTTCAGGCTCGAGCAAAGCACTGGCGCCGGTTGTCGATGGCAAACAGGAAACCGGCACCGTTGCCGTCAGCAGTACACTGAATATCAGAAACAAGCCCTGGGGAGACATTACCGGCAATCTCAAGAACGGCGCCAAGGTTACCATTACCGGAACAGTTGGCGACTGGTACAAGATTTCGGTAAACGGCAAAACTGCCTATGTTCATTCTGCCTATGTAAAACGTCAGGGCGAAGGTGCCAAGCCTTTTCCGACGAGCGGTAAAGTTAATGCTAAAATCGGTCTGAACGTCAGAAGGGTGCCGAACGGCGATAAACTTGGCGCGCTGAAATACAACTCCAATGTGACGATACTGGGCGTTATCGGCGACTGGTATAAAATCCAATGGGGCAACAACGAAGCTTTCGTGCACAAGAACTACATAACCCCGACCTCGTCTGCCAAACCGGCTCCAACCCCTTCCGACGGCGTCGAAAAGATGAATTTCACCGGTTATGTAACGGCTTCAGCTTTGAATATCAGAAAATCGCCATGGGGCGCTAT